>NZ_DAIUCK010000064.1:0-18583 GCF_036846205.1 Rhabdothermincola sp.
GCCCGGCGGGCCACCCAACCGACGCGAACCCGACCGGCGATCAGTCCTCGAGCAGCGGCGCGGGTGCGACCCTCCCCGACGCGGCAGCCCGGGCCAGCGCCACCAGCGCGGTGGCGGTCTCCGGCTGCAGGCGGGGCAGCTCGCCCGGCGCGAACCAGCGGACCTGTTCGATCTCGGCCGACCGCGGCCGCACCGACTCGAGCTCCGCCAGCTCCCGAGGACGGGCCCGGAACACCAGATCGACCCGCTGCAAGCGCGACTCCACCACCACCGCCGGCTCGCCGACCAGCTCGATCGCCAGCCCCACCTCCTCGGCGACCTCCCGTCGGGCGGCATCCGCAGGCTCCTCCCCCCGCTTCAACAACCCGCCGGGGATGCCCCAGTCGCTGCGGTAGATGTGCTTCACCAGCAGGATCGCGCCATCCGGCCGCTCGATCACACAGATCGAGCCCACCGTGAACGACGGCGACAGCGCCCGCACCAGCCGCCGGCGCACCCCCCGGGGCACGTGACGCCACGCTCTCAGGAACCACCGATACAGCCGCTCGCGCATCCTTCGAGGGTAGAGGCAGGAGCGGCCAGCGGGTCGGCCGGTCGTTCAGCGAGCAGGCCGGCCAAGAGGCCGACCAGCAGGGCGCCGCCTTCAGGCCGTGGCCCGGCCCGGCCGCTCGAAGGACCGCCGGGCGCCGACCAGCTCCCCGAGCAGCGCGGGTGTGGCCGCGGCCACCGGTGTGCGGCGGGCGGTGTGCTCGAGCACCACCAGCTCCCGACCATCCGCGTCGACCATCGCCGCGCCGGCCTCCAGGCAGACGAGCATCCCGCCCAGGTAGTCCCACGGGCCGTGCGAATCCCAGCTGCAGTCGACGTACCCGTCGAGCACCCCGCAGGCCACCGCGCACAGATCCAACGCCGCCGCGCCCAGCGCCCGGTACTGCCGCCACCCCAGGTAGGCGGGCGGGAACCCCGACAACCCGACGATGGCCTCCCCCAGGCGCACCGCTCCGCTCGGCTCGATGGGGGCGCCATCACGGCGGGCCCCGCCGCCGCGCAGCGCCTCGAACCGCTCACCGCTCACCAGGTTGACCACCACCGCCGCCCGCGGCCCGTCCCCGTCGACCGCGCACAGACTCGTCGCGTACCACGGGATCCCCCGCGAGGCGTTGGTGGAGCCGTCCAGCGGGTCCACCACCACGATCAGCTCGGCGTCCCCGCGGTGCAGGCCCGACTCCTCGCTCAGTACCCCGACCCCGTCCACCGCGCCGAGGACCTCCAGGGCTGCCGCGTCGGCTGCCAGATCGCTGTGGTGCTGGCCCGGGCGGGTACCGGCGAGCCCCCAGTCCCCGACCGAGCCCAGCGCCCGGCCGATGGCGGTGGCCGTGCCGTGGAGCAGCTCCAGGAGCAGGTCGTCTCGCACGCCCGGCGACGGTAGCCGCGCCCCGGATCGCATGGCAGGCTTAGGTGTCCCCGACCCCAGGAGCACCCGTTGGCCGTCATCGACGTCGCCGGCTTCGTCGCCGACCTCAAGGATCACGCGGTCGATCACCAGTTCCACGTCCACGACGAGCGGCACTTCGTGGAGACCTACTCGCTGCGCCAGATGTGGGAGGTCGACCTGCACCCCGAAGACGCCTGCGGTGGCCCCCTCGACCTGCATCTGGCACTCGAGGTCGACCCGCGCACCATGCTCGGCTTCGAAGACCGCATGAACGAGCTCGACATGGTCGACGCCCCGGAGCCGCCCGAGGGGTTCAGCTTCCCGCTGATCTTCACCTGGGTGCTCCCCCCGCTGCCCAAGGGACCCGACCTGCTGGTGCTGGCCACCGACCTGGCCGGCGTCGGCAACACCCTGCTGCCGCTCGAGGTGTCCGCCATCGACTCGTACTCGTCGGTCACCGACCCACCCGAGCGCAGCCTGACGATCGTGTCGCGCATCGAAGTCGGGCTCGACAAGATCTACCTTGGTCAGGAACAGCTCTGCGACGTGCTCGACCGCTGCCACGACGTCAGCACGTTCCTGCTCGAGCGGGCCCCCGCGTGGCTCGACGAGATCTGACGGGCCGGTGGCGCAACCACCGCAGCTCATCGAGCTGACCATCGGCGACCGCGCCCTGCTGCTGGCCCGCATGCGCGAGCTGGCCGAGCGCCGGGACGGCTGGGTCAACCTCCAACCGGTGCCCGCCGGCGAGCAGCCAGGGATCCGGAGGGCTCGGGCCGGGCTGTTCGCGCTGTTCTCCGCCCGAGGCCCCGAGCTGCCCGTGGCCACCTGGGTCCCCGGTGAGCTCACCCGCAAAGGCATCGAGCCCGACAGCATCGGCCTGCAGCACGCGGGCGGCCCGAAGGCCCGGCTGCGACTGGCGGAGCTGGGCGTGCCGATCCCCACCGGCTGGCGGGTCCTGGCCGACCACCCCCGCCGGGGTCTGGTGATCGAGCTGCCGACGGCCACCCCTCCCGCTGAGGCCCTCGACTGGTTGCTGCGGGCCGCGGTCGCCCTCTCCCCGGTCGCGCTGCCCGAGCGGTGGGTCGCCGTCGTCTACCAGCGGTAGCGACCGCCGCGGTGGCGGCGATCAGCCGGTGAACCGGGGCCGAGCGACCGCCGCGGCCGCGGGCGCGGTCGTGGTCGGTGCCTCAGTGGTGGCGATCGTGGTCGACGTCGTCGTGGTGGACGTGGTTGGGGCGCTCTGCTGGTAGGAGAACACCGCGGCCCCACCTTCGAAGTTCATCTCCGGGCTGCACGCCTCCTCACTGCCGACCGGCGTGGACGCCCAGTTGATCGTGACCGCCCCGTCCTGGGTGCCGAACGGCAGCAGGTTCATCTCGCACGTCTCTGGCTGATCGAGCCACAGGTTGTCCGAGACGAGCGTGAGGGTGTTGATGCCCTCGCCCTCGACGGTCACGGTCGCCGTCTCGAAGTTGCTGCAGGACTGGCTGGTGTCAGGAGTGATGGTGACGGTCTGGGCCACGTTGTCGACGTCGACGTTGAGCGCCCCACAGTAGTTGGAAGGGTTCGCCACCTCGTTCGCCGCGGTCAGCTCCGGGCCGGGCCCGACCGGTGCGTCGGTGACCTCGAACACCCTGGGACCGTCGCAGCAGCTCGGCAGGTCGAGCTCCACCCGGATCGAGACGGTCTGCGGTAGCGGCTCGGCGTACGCCATCGGCGCGACTACCACGAGCCCGCTGCCGAGGACGGCGACGCCAACCACGGCGCCGAGAGACCGGGTATGCCGTCGCATCGTGGCTCTCCTCCCACTTGTTCCTGTTATCGAGCAGCCCGACGATCGTCGAGCGGCTCGGCGAACCCTACTCCCGGGGCGCCCCACCGCGCGGCTGGAGGCGGGTGCGGACCGCTTTGTGCACCGTGTCGACTCCCAGTACCGCCGGAACGGCCAGCCCAGCCACCGCGGCGCCGAGCACGCCGGGCGGCGACTGGCCGAGCAGTTCCGCCAGCGGCCTGAACAGCAGGAACAGCCCGAGCAACCCCAGCTCGGCCACCACCGCCCACACCAGCAACCGGTTCGTCCCCCAACCGAGCTGCCAGGCGAACCGACCGGTGCTGCGGCAGGCGAACGCGTTGGCCACCTGCCCCAGGACCACCGCCATGAACGCAGCTCCCGACGCAGCCAGCAGCACCCCACCGCTGGGGAAGGCCTCACCGGGAGACCAGCCCGACGACGCCATCACCGCCAGGAACGCCACCATCTCCACCACCGCCTCGGTCGGGCCGAGCACCCCGAACGCCCGGGTGAGCAGCGACCGGTCGAGCAGGTGGCCTCGCACCGGTGGCTGGTCGAGCACGTGGGCCGCGGGACGCTCCCCACCCAGGGCCAGTGCGGGGAACACGTCGGTGCCGATGTCGAGCGCCAGCACCTGCAGTACCCCGAGGGCCAGCGGGAACCGTCCCCCCGACAGGGCCCACACCACGAACGGGGTGAGCTCGGCCACGTTGTCGGTCAGGTGGTAGGTGAGGAACCGGCGGATGTTCGCGAACGTCGCCCGGCCCTGCCGGACCGCTTCCACGATGGTGGCGAAGTCGTCGTCGAGCAGCACCAGATCGGCGGCCTCGCGAGCCACGTCCGTGCCCGAGCGTCCCATCGCCACCCCGATCGCGGCCTCGCGCAACGCCGGCGCGTCGTTCACCCCGTCACCGGTCATGGCCACCACGTGACCGCGCTCGTGGAGCACCCGAGCGATCCGCAGCTTGTCCTCCGGTGACACCCGGGCGATCACGATCCCGTCGTGGTCGATGAGCTCACCGAGCGCCTGGTCGTCAGGAGGCAGGTCCGCGCCGGTGACGACCCGGCCATCGGCGGCCAGCAAGCCGACCTCGGCCGCGATCGCCCGGGCGGTGCCGGGATGATCACCGGTGACCATGGCCACCTTGACCCCCGCCCGGCGGCAGGCCGCCAGCGCGACCGCGGCGCCGTCCCGGGGCGGGTCCTCGAGGCCAACCAGCCCCAGCAGCTCGAGGTCGACCTCGGCGTCATCGGCCGTTGCCGGGATCGTGCTCCCCGAGAGGCGGCGCCGGGCCACGGCCAGCACCCGCAGCCCCCGATGCGCCATCTCGTCCAGCGCGCCCGCCGCGCCGGGGACTTCGCCGCAGCGCGGCAGCACGGTGTCCGGCGCGCCCTTCACGAGGAGCTGCCCGCCGGCGACCACCGACATGCGCCGCCGGCGAGGATCGAACGGAAAGCGGGCGACGACCGGAGCTCGACGCTCGTCGGCTGCCAGGTCGATCCCGACCCGCCGAGCGAGGGCGTCCAGCGCGGCTTCCATCGGATCGCCCCGAGCCACCCAGCGGCCGTCGACCTCCACCGCCTGGCCGCTCGAACATCGGGCCGCCACCCGGGCCACCTCCTGGAGGCTCGCCGCCGCCTCGGGTGGGGTGCACGTCACCGCCGCCTCGGGCCCGTAGCCCGACCCCTCGATCGCCGCCCGCCCGGCCGGCATCCACACGTCGACGACCACCATCTCGTTGCGGGTGAGTGTGCCGGTCTTGTCGGTGCAGATGAACGTCGTCGATCCCAGGGTCTCGACCGCTTCCAGGTGCCGGACCAGCGCGTGGCGCTCTGCCATCCGCTGCGCACCCATCGCCAGCGACAGGGTGACCGTGGGCAGCAGCCCCTCGGGCACCACCGCGACGGTGACGCCCACGGCGAAGAGGAACCCGTCGGTGGCGGGCATGCCCACCACCAGGGCCACCAGGAAGAACGCGGTGCCCACCCCGACCGCGATCAGCGCGATCGACCGCGACACCCGATCGAGCTCCAGGCGCAGCGGACTCGGCTCACCACGCCCGCTCGGGGTCAGCGCGGCGATCGCCGCCAGTCGGGTCCGGGCCCCGGTCTCGACGACCGTCGCCTCCGCTTCGCCCTCCACCACGAAGCACCCCGCGAACACCGTCTCCCCCACCGCGGGGCGAGTGGGCACGCTCTCGCCGGTGAGGGTCGAGGTGTCGACCGCGAGGCCGTGCACGGCGTCGAGTCGCAGGTCGGCGGAGATCCGGTCGCCGCCCTCGAGCCGCACCAGGTCACCAGGCACCAACTCGTCCGCCGGGATCGAGACCACCTGGCCGTCGCGCACCACCGTGGCCCGCCGGGGCAGCAGGTCCCGCAATCGCTCGGCGGCCCGTGCGGAACGCTCCTCCTGCACGAAGGCGAACACCCCGTTGAGGATGATCACCACGAACACCGCGATCCCGAGCTGCGGGAGCCCTGCCACGAACGCCAGCCCGCCCGCCACCCAGAACAGCAGGGCGAAGAAGTGGACCATCTCCCCCGCCAGCCGCCGCCAAGCCGGTTCCTTCGCCGGCGCCGGGAGCACGTTCGGCCCGACCTCACGCCGGCGGCGCGCGGCCTCCTCGGAACTCAGCCCCCGGCTCGCCACCCCCGCACCGGCACCGGACGCCGCGGTGGGGGCGCTCCCCTCGTCCGACTCGGGCACCGTCACCGCCTCGGCCCGCCCGGCGCTCCCGCTCGCTTCCGCCGAGCCCGCCGAGCGGCGTACGCGGTCACCCACCACACGGCCGCGACGGCAGCCACGATCCCTCCGGCGACGGCTGCGACCACCTCGACCGTGGTCATCGCCTGCACCCGGGTGGCAGCCCCATCGAAGCCTCCTGTACCGCACCGCACGGGGTCGTGCACCAGCGTCGCCCGCTCGGGCCGGCGCCGACCGTGCGACGGGCCCGGCCCGGAGTCCGGCCCGACCGTCGAGGGTAGGTCCTTGTTCCCTGGGCAAGGGCGGATGAGCGGGAGAGGATGGCGACCATGAGCGAGCACGCCGAGCTGACGGAGACCCACATCTCGGTGCTGGTCCTGCTCGGCGATCGGGCCTACAAGCTCAAGAAGCCCGTCCGCCTCGACTTCCTCGACTACTCGACCCGCGAGCAGCGTGAGGCCGCCTGCCACCGGGAGGTCGAGCTCAACCGCCGCATCGCCCCCGACGCCTACCTCGGGGTGGCGGACGTGACGGGGCCCGACGGGCAGCGGTGCGACCACCTGGTGGTGATGGCTCGCATGCCCGCCGACCGGCGCCTCGCTCGCCTGGTACGGGACCGGTCCGCCGAGCTGCCCGCTCAACTCGAGGCCGTCGCCGCCATCGTGGCCCGATTCCACCACCGGGCGGTGCGCGGCCCGGAGATCGACGCCGCCGCCACCCCCGAGGCGATCCGTGGCCTGTGGGATCGGAACCTCTCGGAGCTGAGCCACGCGGCCTCGGGCATCCTCGACGAGCGGGCGGTGACCCGGGCCGGTGAGCTGGGCGATGCGTTCATCGCCGGGAGGGCGACACTGTTTCACGAGCGCATCGACGCGGGCCAGGTCTGTGACGGCCACGGTGACCTGCAGGCCGACGACATCTTCTGCCTGCCCGCAGGCCCGCAGATCCTCGACTGCATCGACTTCGACGACACCCTCCGCTACGGCGACGTGGCCCTCGACGTGGCCTTCCTCGCCATGGACCTCGAACGGCTCGGGGCTCCCGAAGAGGCGCAGACGTTCCTCCGCGCCTACGAGCGGCAGGCTGCCACGGAGCTGCCACGCCCGCTCCTCCACCTCTACATCGCCCACCGCGCGCTGGTGCGAGCCAAGATCCACTGCCTGCGCGCCCGGGAGGGACTCGACGACACCAGCGCCACCCAGGCAGCCATGCTCGTCGAGCTCGCCACCCGCCACCTTGAGCGGGCCACGGTGCGCCTGATCCTGGTGGGCGGGCTGCCCGGCACCGGCAAGACCACCGTCGCCGAGGCGCTGGGACGCGAGCTCGACGCACAGGTCATCAGCTCGGACGCGATCCGCAAGACCGACGCGGGCATCCCACCCGGCGAGCATCGCGAGGAGGCCTTCGAAGCGGGGCTCTACGCGCCCGGCGTCACGGACGCCACCTACCAGCGACTGGTGGAGCTGGCTCGCTGCGAGCTGGAGCGGGGTCGCTCGGTGGTACTCGACGCGTCGTGGCGGTCGGCCGCGCACCGTGCCCTGGCCCGAGCGGTGGCACGGGACACCACCAGCCGGCTGCAGGAGCTGCGCTGCACCAGCCCCACCGAGGTCGCCGCGGCCCGCATCACCACCCGGATGGCGGCGGGCTCGGGAGTGTCCGACGCCACCCCTGCGATCGCCCACCGGATGGCCGAGGTCTTCGACGACTGGCCGGAAGCCGATCATCTGGACACCAGCGCGCCGCTCGACGTGACGCTGCGCAGCGCGCTCGATCTCCTGGGCTGAGGGGTGGGCTCACGTACCGGGCGTCGGCTCGCGCAATCGAGCATCTGCCGTTCGTCCAGGAGGTGGGCCCGGGAGGGATCGAACCTCCGACCGAGCGATTATGAGTCGCCTGCTCTGACCACTGAGCTACGGGCCCGCCGGGCCGAGGCCCGAGCTGCGATGGTAGCGATCAGGGTCGCCCACCTCGGTCCCCGCCGCTGGCCTCGTCGAGCCGGCAGGCGGGAGTGCCACCCGGCAACCGGTGGCGGCTGCGGGCCACCACCCGGTAGACCACCTCGGCCACCCAGGCCGTGGGCGGTGTGCGACACAGCCGACCGAACGGCCGCCACACCCCACCGGCGGCCTCCAGCGCCCGGCCGACCGCGGCCGCACCGCTCGCCCGGCCCGCCGGACCGACCCACTGCACCGCGGCCCGGGCCTCATCCGCGGTCACGCCCAGCGCCTCCAGATCGGCGCGCTGCCACGGAACCACCGACACCTCGTCCGGGAGCCGCCGCTGCAGCCAGCGTGCGCTCGAGGTGCAGAAGCCGCAATCACCGTCGAACACCAGCGTGGGCGCCACCCGCCCAGCATGCCGGCTGCGCTGCGCCTCCCGTCGCGGCGACGCCTGGAGGACCGAGCCCCGGCGCCAGGCCGACAATCGTCGTACGCTCACCACCGGTGAGCGTGATCGACTGCGATCAGCACCTCTTCGAGGCCCCCGACCTGTGGCGCCGGTACTCCACCACTCGAGACGCGTCCCTGGCCCTCTCGCTCGACACCGACCGGCTCGGGCACACCTGGCTCACCTGGCAGGGCGGTCGCATCGCCCCGGCCTTCCACCAGATCCCCGGCGACACCGAGTCGATCGGGCGCCAGATGACCCGCATCCGCCGCGGCGAGCCGGCCGAGATCTCCTACGACGAGGCCACCCCACCCGAGTACACCGACCCCGCCGCCCGCCTGGCCCATCTCGACCGCCAAGGGGTGGACGCGGCCTGGCTGTTCCCCAACTACGGCCTGCTGTGGGAGCGCGCCCTGGGCGCCGACCTGCACGCCACGAAGCTCAACATGGAAGCGTGGAACCGCTGGGCCGTCGAGGTGGCCCAACAGGGCCGGGGCCGGCTCCTGCCTGTCGCTCATCTCACGCTGCGGGACCCGGCCTGGCTCGACGGGCAGCTCGCGGCGCTCGCCGCGGCCGGGATCCGCACCGCCATGGTGGCCCCTGCCCTGGTCGGTGGCCGCCGGCTCTCACACCCCGACCTCGACCAGGTGTGGTCCGCGTTCGAACAGCACGGGGTGAGCCCGGTGTTCCACGTCAGCGACGTCGAGCGCCCGTTCGCCGACGCCTGGGTGGATGACGACCCGGACCCCGGCAACCCCGTGCTCGGCTCGGTGTTCTTGAGCCTCGCGCCCGCCCTGGCCCTCGCCGACCTGGCGGTGCACGGGGTGTTCGAGCGCCACCCCGGCCTGCGCATCGGGGTGGTCGAGCTGTCGGCCATCTGGGTGCCGATGTTCCTGCTCACCCTCGACGGTGGCTTCGACTTCCACGCCCGGTTCAACGGGGCGCCGCTCACCGAGCTGCCCCTCCGGCCCAGCGAGTACATCCGCCGACAGGTCCGCGTCGCCGCCTTCTCCTACGAACGTCCCGACCGGCTCATCGAGCGCGCCGGCGAGCTGTTCATGTTCTGCAGCGACTACCCGCACTCCGAGGGCACCGACACCGCTCTGGACGACTATCGGCGGGCATGCCCCGGGGCGGACGACCCCGCGACCAGCCCCGCGCTGTTCGGCGGCAACGCGGCCTGGCTCACCCGGGCCTGAGGACCCGGCTCGCCCCTCGAGGCGAGGCGATCATCGAGCTGCTCCGGGGGTGGGGCTCGAACCCACGACAACACGGTTAACAGCCGCGTGCTCTGCCAACTGAGCTACCCCGGAAGGATGGAGTCGCAGGATAGCAGCGAGTGCACGAGGCCCATCACGGCTCGATGTGTGCGCGTGCAGCTGTAGGTCACGGTCGGGCAGCCGAGCGGATGTTCCGCACGACGGATCGAAGCATCGGCAACCGCACGGTACGGCTTCGTGAACTGCCCAGCCGGGATTCGCGTCAGCGACGACCAGAATGCCACTGCTCCATTGAGATCCAGGCCGGCGTGGAGGTACAAGCGGACGCGCAAACGGCGCTCGTCCACCTCGAAGAAGCGGCGGAGCCACGTGCAGAAGAGTTGGATCATCCTGGGGTCGCTGTTCGCGAACTTCACGGTGCCCTGAGTCTTGGCTCCCTCGCCGGCGTACAGGGCGGTGCCGGCCACCAGGAACTCCTGGTCCGTCAGCCTGCCGATCCGGGTCCGCCCTTCCGCGAGCAGCGCGTCGATCTCGGCCAGCTTGGCCCGCTCCAACCGGTTTGGACCCCGACGCCGGGCCGGCCGGCGAGGTGAGGGATAGCCCACGCACCCAGTGTCCGCGCGGGCAGGGACAGCGAACAGGGATGAGCACTACTCGCCGTCGAGGTAGTCGCGCAGCTTCTGGCTGCGGTGGGGGTGGCGAAGCTTGGCCAGCGTCTTCGACTCGATCTGGCGGATGCGCTCGCGGGTGACACCGAACTCGCGCCCCACCTCCTCGAGGGTCCGGGCCTGGCCGTCGTCGAGGCCGAAGCGCATGCGGACCACGGCCTTCTCGCGCTCGTTGAGCTCCTGCAAGGCCTCCTCCACCGCGGAGTTGAGCATCATCTTCGCCGCCATTTCCGCGGGGGCCTCGGCCTGTTGGTCCTCGATGAAGTCGGCCAGGTTGGAGTCGTCCTCCTCCCCCACCGGGGAGTCGAGCGAGAGCGGATCCTGGGAGATGCGCATGATCTCCCGGACCCGCGCCGGGGTCATGTCGACCTTCTCCGCCAACTCCTCGATGGTCGGCTCCCGCTCCAGTTCCTGGATCATCTGCCGCTGCACCCGGTGGACCTTGTTGATCGACTCCACCATGTGCACCGGTATGCGAATGGTGCGGGCCTGGTCTGCGATCGCCCGGGTGATCGCCTGGCGGATCCACCACGTGGCGTACGTGGAGAACTTGAAGCCTTTCGTGTAGTCGAACTTCTCCACCGCCCGCATCAGCCCGAGGTTGCCCTCCTGGATCAGGTCGAGGATCAACATGCCCCGGCCCACGTAGCGCTTGGCGATGGACACCACCAGCCGCAGGTTGGCCTGGGTGAGCTCGGACTTGGCCCGTTCCCCTCGCTGTACCAGCCGGTTCAAGCGGCGCAGCTCCGCGGGATCGAGCGAGTCCAGCTCGCCACTGGCCTCCAGATCGGCCAACCGCTCGGCCGCCTTCATACCCGCCTCGATGCCCTTGGCCAGCGTGACCTCCTCGGCCGCCGACAGCAGCGGCACCCGCCCGATCTCCTTCAGGTACATCCGTACCGGATCGGACGAACCGCCTGCTGCGGGCCCCATGCGCAATGCGTCGCGCGACGCGACCGCCCGCAGGCGGGAACGATGGCGGAGCGCAGGATCGCCGTCCTCGTCGTCGAAGTGGTCGTCAGGGTCCTCGACGATCACCGTCTGCAGCTCGGGCTCCTCGAACCTGATCCCCGCGTCCGCCAGCAGCGATCGCACCCGCTCGATCGCCTCGGGGGTGAGCTCGACGTTCGGCAGGGCGTCAACCACGTCGTGCTGGGTCAAGGTCCCCTGGCGGCGGCCGAGGTCGAGGAGCCGCTGGACATCCTCGCCCGTTGCCCCCGCCAGAGCAGAGAGCGTCGAACCGCGTTCGCTCATCCGTGCTCCTCGGGCCGATCCGTGAGCCAGGCTAGCAACTGCTCCGCGGCCTCGACCCTGCTCGGCGCCTCACGGAGCTCCTCGATCCGCAACTTGAGCCAGGCGATCTGCCGGGAGAGCGCCGCGAACTCCTCCTGGTCGACCGTAGCTCGGGCCCGGGCCTGCAGGTCGACGAGTGCCCGCGCCGACGCGGCTTCGACCAGCCTGGCCGCCACGTCGTGCACCTCGGCTTCGGACTCCTCGACCGCCAGCCGCTGCAGCAGCTCGGCCGCGCCCGGGTCGGTGTGCGCCAGCGCCTCCCGCACCGAGCCCGCGTCCCGCAGCGCGCGATACGCGGCGAGGGTCAGCTCGTCGCCGAACAGCGACTCGTGCAGCCACGGGGCCATGCCGTCAGGGTGTTGGATCAGCAGCCGTAGCGCCTCCATCTCAGGTCCCTCGCGCCACACCGGCGCCGCAGCCCGGGACCGCGCCACCCGCACCGTCTTCCCCCGACGGGGAGCGCGCAGGCCGGCTCGCAACCGCTCGGGGTCGACCCGACAGCGGGAAGCGACCTCCATGAGGTACTGGTCGCGCACCAGTTCGTTGGGGTGCTCCGCGAGAACGGCCATGGCCGCCTCCGCGGCCCTCGCCCGACCCTCTGCGGTCGACAGATCACCAGCGTCGAGCGCCCGGTTCACCCGGAACCCCAGGAACGGCACGGCCGCCTCGACCGCCGATCGCAGCGCGGCGGGATCGGACATCGCCAGCTCGGCTGGGTCGACCCCCGCCGGCAGGGCGGCCACCGCCACGTCGAGATCGTGAGCGCGTTCCCAAGCGTAGAACCGGTCGGCTGCGTTCTGGCCCGCGGCGTCCGCGTCGAAGGCCAGCACCACCCGGCGGGCGAAGCTGCGCAGGAGGCGTACGTGGTCCTCGGTGAGGGCGGTTCCGCAGGTGGCCACGGCCCGGGGCAGGCCAGCCTTGGCGAAGCCGATCACGTCGGTGTAGCCCTCGCACACGATGGCTTCATCGGCAGCCACGATCTCCGACTTCACCCAGTGCAGCCCGTAGAGCACCTTGCTCTTGGCGTAGACCGCGCTCTCGGGGGAGTTCTTGTACTTGGGGCCCTCACCGCCAGGCAGGATCCGGCCGCCGAACCCCACCGGGCGGCCCTGCACATCGAAGATCGGGAAGAGCACCCGGCCGCGGAACGCGTCGGTCTGCCGGTTACGGCGATTGAGGAATCCCAACCCCGACTCCACGAACACCTCGTCGGGCAGGCGGAGGGCCCTGGCCAACTCGTCCCAGCCGTCCGGGGCCCAGCCGATGCGGAACCGACGCACGTCGTCGCCGTCGAGTCCTCGAGAGCGCAGATACCCGCGGGCCTTCGCTGCGTCGGGCGCTCGCAGCAGGCGCTCGTGGTACCAGTCGACCGCCTTCGCCACCGCATCGAGCAGGGCCGCCTTACGTCGGCGACCTTCGCTCTCACCCTCGTCGGTGTAGCGCAAGCTGATCCCAGCCCGTCCGGCCAGCTTCTCCACCGCGGCCACGAAATCGAGGTGCTCGACCTCCCGGACGAAGGTGATGACATCCCCACGGGCCTGGCAACCGAAGCAGTAGTAGAGACCCTCGGCCTGGTTGACCGAGAACGACGGCGTCTTCTCGGCATGGAACGGGCACAGGCCCTGCCAGCGCATCCCCACCCGGCGGAGCGAGACGTGCTCACCGATCACCGCGACGATGTCGGACGCTTGGCGAACTCTGGCGATGTCCTCGTCGACGATCGCCACCGATCAGCTCCCGCTCACGACCTCGGGCCTCACCGGGGGCACGGTAGCAGCGCGAGGACGGCTGCAGACCGGCCGGGCTCCTAGACTTGTCGCCCTGTGGCGGACGTCTCGACCCCCACCGCCCGGCTCCAACCACGGCGGCTGATCGCAGCCGGGCTGCTGGCCGCCGTAGGGCTCGCCACCGCCGCCTGCTCCTCCGGCGACGCCGCCCCGGACGGGATGGCGGCCCAGGGGCCTGACCGAGAGTGGTGCGACGCCATCATCCAATGGCACCGCGAGTCGGACGCCGACCGCAGTGCGACCACCGGCGACGTCGTCGACCGGGCTGCCGCGGCGCGGATCGCCGAGGCCTACACCGCGATCGACGTGCCGCCTCCAGCCGCGATCGCCGCCGACGCGCAGACGATCGGTCGGGTCCTCGACGCCATCGCCACCGGCGACACGACGAACCTGCCCGACCAGAGCGCGTTCGTTACCGCCAGCAAGAACGTGACGGCATGGGTGTTCCAGAACTGCGGCGGCTACGACCTCAACCGATGACCGGACCGACGACCGGCCGCGGCTCACACACCAGCGCGCGACACCACCGACTGAGCTGCCGCCAGCCTTGCGCCCGGCACCCGGAACGGTGAGCACGAGACGTAGTCGATGCCGATCGACTCGAAGAACGCGATCGAGCGCGGGTCGCCGCCGTGCTCGCCGCACACCCCGGTCCTCAGGCCCGAGCGAGTCCGGCGCCCCCGTTCGACCGCGGTGCGAACCAGCTCCCCCACGCCCGACTCATCGATCGATGCAAAGGGATCGACGCTCAACAGTCCCTCCTCGAGGTAGCGCTCGAGGACGGGTGCCACGTCGTCTCGACTGAACCCGAACGTCATCTGCGTCAGGTCATTCGTGCCGAAGGAGAAGAACTCCGCCACCTCCGCCAGCTCACCGGCGAGCAGAGCGGCCCGCGGGGTCTCGATCATCGTGCCCACGAGGATGCCGAGCTCCCCGGCGCGCTCCCCCGCCACCTGCGCGACCTCGTCCAGCACCCACCGGCGGGTGAGCTCCAGCTCGGCGAGGGTCGACACCAGCGGGATCATGACCTCGACCTTCGGGTCACCCCCGACGTCGCGGCGGGCCAGCGTGGCCTCGACCAGGGCGCGGACCTGCATCCGGTACAAACCCGCCTTCACGATGCCGAGGCGCACCCCCCGGGTGCCGAGCATCGGGTTCTGCTCCCGCCACCTCGATGCCGCGGCCAGCAGTGCCTCGCCTTCCGGCGGGAGCAGCCCACGGGCCTGCTGGACGAGCAGCTCCTCCACCGAGGGGAGGAACTCGTGCAACGGTGGGTCGAGCAGGCGGACCGTCACCGGCAGCCCGTCCATCGTCTCGAGCAGCTCGACGAAGTCGGCGCGCTGCACCTCCAGCAGCTCAGCGAGTGCCGCGGCCTCCTCGTCGGGGGTGTCGGCCAGGACCATGCGCCGCACCACTGGCAGGCGCTCACCGAGGAACATGTGCTCCGTGCGGCACAGACCGATGCCCTCGGCGCCGAATGCCCGGGCGCGGGCCGCATCGTCGGGGGTGTCCGCGTTGGCTCGTACACCCAGCCGGCCAGCGCGCAACTCGTCCGCCCACCCGAGCACCACCTCCAGCTCCGGGGGCGGTTCGGTCTCGACCAGGCCGACCTCACCGAGGTAGATCGCCCCGGTCGAGCCGTCGATCGAGATCGTGTCGCCCTCGTGCACCACGGTGCCATCCGCGGTGGTGAACGAGTCCGGGCCCACGCTCAAGGACTCCGCGCCGCAGACCGCAGGCTTGCCCCACCCTCGGGCCACGACCGCCGCGTGGCTGGCCATGCCTCCCCGGGAGGTGAGGATGCCCTCGGCGGCGATCATGCCGTGCACGTCCTCCGGTGAGGTCTCCGGCCGGACCAGCACCACCCGCTCTCCCCGATCGGCCGCGTCAGCGGCGCGGTCCGGGTCGAAGTACGCGTGGCCGACCGCGGCCCCCGGCGAGGCGGGCACACCGGTGCCGAGCAGCGCAGCCCGCGTCCGCTGGAGGTGAGGGTGCAGCACCTGATCGAGGTGCTCCGGCCGCACCCGCAGGATGGCCTCCCGGGGGGAGAGGCGAAGACGCTGATCGGTCGTGAGGTCGACCGCGATGCGCAACGCCGCCGCGCCGGTGCGCTTGCCCACCCTGACCTGGAGCATCCAGAGGGTGCCCTGCTCGATCGTGAACTCCGTGTCGAGCATGTCGCGGTAGTGACGCTCGAGACGATCGAAGATGTCCAGCAGCTCGGCGTGCTGTGACGGAAACCGCTCGGCCATCGCCGCAAGGGGCAACGTGTTGCGCGTGCCCGCCACCACGTCCTCGCCCTGCGCGTTGACGAGGAAGTCGCCGTAGGGCTCCGGTTCGCCCGTCGACGGGTCACGGGTGAAGGCCACACCGGTGCCGGAGTCTTCACCGCGGTTGCCGAACACCATCGCCTGCACATTGACCGCGGTGCCCAGGTCGTCGGGGATCTGCTCGCGGCGGCGGTAGCGAACGGCTCGGGGCGCGAGCCACGACCGGAACACCGCCTCGATCGCGCCCCGCAGCTGGGTAGCGGGGTCCTGCGGGAAGGGCTCGCCGGTGAAGTCCTCCACCGCTCGCAGGTGAGCCTGCACGACGTCGGCCAGCGCTTCCGGGCTGAGCTGCCTGTCATCGCCAACGCCCGCCCGTGCCATCACCTCGTCGAGCTGGCGGTCGAAAGAGTCCGCCGGCACACCGAGCACGATCCGCCCGTACATGCTCACGAGACGGCGGTACGAGTCGAGCGCAAAACGCTCGTCGCCGGTCCTGGCCGCCAGGCCCTCGACCGCGCGGTCGTTCAGGCCCAGGTTCAGCACGGTGTCCATCATTCCGGGCATCGAGAACTTGGCCCCGGAGCGCACCGAGATCAGCAACGGGTCGCGGGCATCGCCGAGCCGCCTGCCCAGGACCAGCTCGAGCCGCTCGACGTGGGCGGCCACCTCGGCGTCCAGCCCGCTCGGCCAGCCGCTCGCCAGGTACTCGCGACAGGCGTCGGTGGTGATGGTGAAGCCCGGCGGCACCGGCAGCTGCAGCACCGAGGTCATCTCCGCCAGGTTCGCGCCCTTGCCCCCGAGGAGCTCGCTCAGCGCCCTGGGGGGCGCATCGTGGGGGAAGTCGAACGCGTAGACCAGCGCCATCAGAGCTCCTGCGTGCCTCCCGCCGGAGCCTACCGAGCGATCACGGCGGCGGCCGGAGCGGCGCCGGCACTCCTCAACGCAGACGCTCGTGCAGGTAGCCCACCAGCCGGTCGATGGCCACCCGGTCCTGGTGCATCGAGTCACGCTCGCGGACCGTCACCGCCCGATCGTCGAGGGTCTCGAAGTCCACCGTGACGCAGAACGGGGTACCGAGCTCGTCCTGGCGGCGGTAGCGGCGGCCGATGGCCTGCGTCTCGTCGTAGTCGCACATGAACTCCGGCTGCAGCAACGCCAGGACCTCGCGGGCCACCGGGGTGAGAGTGTCCTTCCTCGACAGCGGCAGGACCGCGACCTTGTAGGGCGCCAGCCGGTGATGGAGGCGCAGCACCGTGCGCAGCTCGCCGCGCACCAGCTCCTCGTCGTAGGCCGCCAGCAGGAACGCCATCATGGTGCGGGTCGCGCCGGCCGCGGGTTCGATCACGTGCGGGACGTAGCGGGTGTTGGTCGCCGGGTCGAAGTAGTCGAGCCGCGCACCAGAGTGCTTCGAGTGCTGGGTGAGGTCGTAGTCGCCCCGGTTGGCGATGCCCTCGAGCTCGTCCCACCCCCACGGGAACAGGAACTCCACATCGGAGGTGCCGCTCGAGTAGTGGCTCAGCTCGTCGGGGTCGTGAGCCCGCAGGCGCAGCTTCTCCTCGGGGATCCCCAGCTCCAGGTACCACCGGAGCCGCTCGCGGCACCAGTACTCGTACCACTGCGAGGCCTCCTCGGGTGGGACGAAGTACTCCATTTCCATCTGCTCGAACTCGCGGGTCCGGAACACGAAGTTGCCCGGCGTGATCTCGTTGCGGAAGGACTTCCCGATCTGCGCGATGCCGAACGGGGGTCGCTTGCGGCTGGTCTGCAAGACCTGGGCGAAATCGACGAACATGCCCTGTGCCGTCTCGGGGCGCAGGTACACCTCGGCCGCGGAGTCCTCGACCGGTCCTGCATAGGTCTTGAACATGAGGTTGAACTGGCGGGCCTCAGTGAAGGAATGCTTCGCCCCGCAGTTCGGGCAGGTCTCGGGGTCGTCGAGCTTGTCGAGGCGGAACCGTTCGTTGCAGTTCTTGCAGTCGACCAGCGGGTCGGTGAAGTTGGCCAGGTGCCCCGAGGCTTCCCACACGGCCGGGGGTGACAGGATGGCGGCGTCGATTCCGACGATGTCGTCGCGTAGCTGCACCATCGACCGCCACCAGGCGTCCTTCACGTTGCGCAGGATCAGCACTCCGACCGGCCCGTAGTCGTAGGTCGACCGGAACCCCCCGTAGATCTCGGCGGACGGGAAGACGAAGCCCCTGCGCTTGCAGAGGTTCACGATCTTGTCCATCAGGGTGGCGTCGTTGGGGACCTCGACCGGAACCGGGACATCGGCAGCATCGGGCATGACAGACGAGCCTAGTGGGGGCCTCCACCGCCTCGGCCCGGTATCCCGACACGGTGACTGCGGGTTGGGCAACAATGTCGCGAGCGGGCGCTGGGAGCCCACGTCGAGCGAGGAGGACGTCGCCGTGACCACCTACCTGCCCGGAGGGGACCCGACCGCGGTCGGCGGCCGGCGCATCGTCGGCTACCTGATCGACTGGGTGCTGTTCTTCTCGATCATCCCCGGCATCCTCTTCTTCGCCACCGCGGGCTTCACCACCTACACGGACGGCCCGACCTGCACGAACCTGAAGCGCAGCGGCGAGATCGACGACAGCTACTTCTGCACCAGGCTGGAGTCCACCGATGCCGACGGTGAGGTCAGCTACGACACGCTCGTGATGAAGAAGAACGCGTTCGTGATCGCCAACGCCTTCTCCGGCGTCTACCTGGTGGTGGTCATGTGGCTGCTGCAAGGACTCACCGGCGCGACCATCGGCAAGCTCGTGGTGGGGATACGCACCGTGAACGAACAGGGGCGATCCCCCGGCCTCGGCAAGCAGCTCATCCGGGGCATCGTCGGCATCGTCGACGCGGTGCCGTTCTGCCTCATGCCGCTCGTGCCGGTGGTCGGCCTGATCACCATCTTCGTCACGAAGGGCCACCGACGGGTGGGCGACATGGCAGCCAAGACCTACGTGGTCAAGGCCTCGGCAAAGGGCGCACCCATCATGATCCCGGGAGTCGCGGCCCCAGCT
>NZ_DAIUCK010000065.1:0-18530 GCF_036846205.1 Rhabdothermincola sp.
GATCAACACCCTGTCGCCGGCATCATGGCCGAGCAGGTCGTTGATCTTCTTGAATTGGTCGAGATCGACGTAGAAGAGCGCCACGAGGCCGTTCACCCGCGCCAACGAGGCCAGCTGTTGGTCGAGACGATCCATGAGGAGCAGGCGGTTCGGGAGCCCGGTGAGTGGGTCGTGGAGCGCGGCTTGGGCCAGCTGATCGGCCACTTCCTTGGTCGCCGTGATGTCCTCGAGCTGGGTGATCGCGATGGTCGGCTCGTCGGTCGTGGGATCGTGGACGATCGAGCGCACGACCCGGCACCACAGGTAGTGGCCGTCCGCGTGCCGGTACCGCCGTTCGCTGTCCGCGGCGTGCCCGCCCGCCGACAGGGCTGCGTCCAGCTCACCCGCTTGCCGGTCACCCGGGTGGACGAGCAGGTCCGGATCCGTGCCAGCGAGGTCAGCGGGCCGGTACCCGAGGGTGCGGGCCAGCGCGGCGTTGACCTCGTTCCAGCGACCGGGCGGTGCGCTGGTCAGATCCGACAGAGCCATGCCGATGGGGGCGTCCTCGAAGGTGGTCCGGAACCGCGCCTCGCTCCGTCTCAGCGCGGCGAGCGAGGCCCGCTGGGTCTCGATGGCCGCACCGACGAACAGGATGGCCGTGGCGAGGACGAACAGGAACGCCTGGGTCTCGACGATCCCCATCGTTCCGTGTTCGGATACCGAAGGAACGATGGCGATGACCGCCACGATCGCACTACCTGCCGCCGCGCCCGCCGAACCGAACCCTACGGCCGCGATGATGCCTGCCGCGATCGCCACGTACTCGGCGGAGGAGGTCCGCTCGCTGAGCGCGAGCAGCACGGCGGCGAGGACCGTGGCCGCCACTGCGGCTCCATAACCCAACCGCGCGAGAGGTGACCGCTCGGTCACCATGCTGGAGCGCAGGTCGAAGAGCGCGAGTCCGATCGCGATCCCGACGAGGAAGCCGATGGCATGGCCGAACCACCACGCCTGCCAGGCGTCTCTCCAGTCGGAGCCGAACTCGAGGGTGGATCCGAGAGCGCCGATCGTTCCGGTGGCGGCGGGTATGGCCAGCGCCGCGAGGGCGAAGACGCTCACCGAGCGGACTGACCGCAGGAAAGGCTGGTCTCCGCCGAATCGGTTGAGCACCGAGGCCACCGCGGTCGCCTCGAGGACGTTCACGGTTCCCCACCAGATGGCTGGGCCAACACCGAGCCCCTGGATCGCGTCGCCAGCGATCTCCGCGGCGAGAGCCACCAGCCAGAGGGACCACCACCACCGCCGGTCCGTCTTCAACAGCGCCACCACGAGCACAGCGTTCGGAAGCCACAGCAGAGCAGCGTTCCCTGGGGGAATCGCCACCACCGTGAACAACGGCGTCGCTGCCAGGTACGCCAAGAACAGCACCGCCCAGGTCTTCCCGAGCCGTGTCATCTGCGGCAGCCTCCGGCGATGGAGGGGCCTCGGAGTGGGTGTGTGGTGGTCTGGGACATGTCGGCTCGGTTGATCGCGGCGCGAATGCCAGTCAACCGACCGCGCCCGCTAACAGGCGGAGGCGTGCGTCACATGGTCTAGCCCCCCGGTTGCGATGCGGTCGGGTCGAGCGTTTCGGTTGGCACTGTCCGCCTGGCGATTCCGATCCCGTCTCCCCCCAGGCCTTGACACGGCCCGAGGGTTGCCACGTTGATTAGGCGGTGTATCCAAGCTCGCCAGGCCGTCGGCCGATTGCCGCTGGCCCGGTTCGCACCGAAGGTGCGCCCATGCTGCCCTCCGCCGCGGCGCGCGCCCGGTTGGTGGTCGACGGCACCGGCCTGGATCAACTCCTCGGGTTGCTGCGCGACGCGGGGTACCGGGTGATCGGCCCGACGGTGCGCGACCGTTCGATCGTTCTCGACGAGCTCCGCTCGATCAGCGAGCTGCCACGCGGCTGGACCGATGACCAGGAACCCGGTTCCTATCGCCTCCGGCGCCGGGAGGACGGCGCGTACTTCGGCTGGGCGGTCGGCCCTCACTCGTGGCGCCAGTACCTGTTTCCGGCTCGTACTCGCTTGTGGCGGGCCGAGCGCTCCGATGACGGCTTCGACGTCGTCATCGACGACCCGAGCGGCGAGCCGCCCTTCGCGTTCGTCGGTGTGCGCTCCTGCGACCTGCACGCCATCGCCATCCAGGACCGGGTGTTCATCGGGGGCGGCCAGACCGATCCTCTCTACGCCCATCGGCGGCAAGGGTGCTTCGTCGTGGCCGTGCACTGTTCCGATCCGGCGGCCACCTGCTTCTGCTCGTCCATGCGGGCCGGACCTCGGGCCGAAGGCGGTTACGACCTCGCCCTCACCGAGCTGCTCGGGCCCCCGCACGAGTTCCTGCTCGAAGCCGCCACCGAGAAGGCGGTTGCCCTGCTCGATGGCATCGACGGGCGTCCGAGCACACCCGACGACGTGGTGGCCTCGCTCGAGGCCACTGCCCGGGCTGCCGAGCGCATGGGCCGCCGGGTGGAGACCGAGGGCATCGCGGAGCTGCTCGCTTCCAACCTGGAGCACTCCCGATGGGACGAGGTGGCGGAGCGGTGCCTGGCCTGCTCGAACTGCACGCTGGTCTGCCCGACGTGTTTCTGCAGCAGCGTCGAGGACGTCACCGACCTCACCGGTGCGGAGGCCGAGCGATGGAGGCGGTGGGATTCCTGCTTCACCCTCGATCACTCGTATCTCAACGGAGCCAGCGTCCGCGGCACCCACCGTGACCGTTACCGCCAGTGGCTCACGCACAAGCTCGGCACCTGGATCGAGCAGTTCGGCAGCTCGGGTTGTGTGGGCTGTGGACGCTGCATCACCTGGTGCCCGGCGGGGATCGACCTGACGGAGGAGGTGGCTGCCATCCGGGCGGAGCCCACCCAGGGCCCCGATCCCGCCGATGGCGCCATGTCAGTTCGTGAGGGACAGGGATGAAGAGCATCCGCGAGCTGCTCGCCGAGCATCCGGTGTTCGCCGATCTCCCGGAGGGTGATCTCGACCTCATCGCCGGCTGCGGTGTCAACGTCCACTTCGACGAGGGCGAGCAGATCTTCGAGGAAGGGGGACCGGCCGACACCTTCTACGTGATCCGCCACGGGCGGGTGGCGCTCGACGTCCACGCACCGGGACGAGGCCCGCTCGTGGTGGCCACGTTGCGCGACGGCGACGTACTCGGCTGGTCATGGCTGTTCCCGCCCTACCGCTGGAGCCTGGGGGCTCGGGCCACGGCCGAGACGTCGGCCATCGCGCTGGACGGCGCCTGCCTCCGGGGGAAGTGTGACGACGACACCGCCCTCGGCTACCGGCTGATGCAACGCTTCGCTCGCATCGCCCAGGAGCGGCTCCTGCAGACCCGTCTCCAGCTCCTCGACGTCTACGGCAACCCGGTGGGTGACGGGCATGCCGGTTGAGCTCCAGCACGTTCCGGTCGGCGATCCACCGATGGTCCCGTCCCGCCACCGGGTCGTGGCGGTCACCCGGGAGCTCGCGGATACCGTGACCTTCGAGCTCGAGCCGATCGATCGAGCACTCGACCCGCCCGAGCCCGGGCAGTTCAACATGGTGTACGCCTTCGGTCAGGGTGAGGTACCGATCTCGGTGAGTGGCGACCCGGCGAGGGGCGACACGGTCGTCCACACCATCCGCTCCGTCGGTGCGACCACCCAGGCGCTGTGCGCGCTCGGTCCCGGTGATGTCGTGGGACTGCGCGGACCGTACGGGCGAGGGTGGGACGTCGAGCGGGCCCGAGGGCGTGACGTGGTGGTGATCGGTGGAGGTATCGGTTTCGCCCCGCTGCGGCCGATCGTCCACCGGATCCTCGAGGATCGCCAGGCGTATGGCCGGGTCAACGTCCTCGTCGGCGCTCGGTCCCCCGAAACCCTGCTCTACCGGGCCGAGCTCGAGGAGTGGCGGGCACGCTCCGACCTGTCGGTGGAGGTCACCGTCGATCGCGCCGGGCCGGAGTGGCGGGGTGATGTCGGGGTCGTCACCGGGCTCATCGCCCGCGCCGCCATCGACCCTGCCGGCACCGTGGCCTTCCTCTGCGGACCCGAGATCATGATGCGCTTCGCGGCGAACGCGCTCACCGGACGAGGCGTCTCGCCGGGCGACATCGAGGTCTCCCTTGAACGCAACATGAAGTGCGCCATCGCGCAGTGCGGCCACTGCCAGCTCGGCCCGATCTTCGTGTGCCGCGAGGGACCGGTCGGCACCTGGGAACGACTCCAGCCGCTCCTGGCGGTGCGAGGCCTGTGAGTCCCCGCCCGAAGCTCGCGGTGTGGAAGTTCGCCTCGTGCGACGGGTGCCAGCTCACCCTGCTCGACTGCGAGGACGAGCTGCTCGACGTCGCCGGCGCCCTCGATATCGCCTACTTCCTCGAGGCATCGAGTGCGCCGGTCGCCGGGCCCTACGACCTGTCGCTGGTGGAGGGCTCCATCACCACCCCGTCCGATCGGGACCGCATCCGGCGCATCCGTGAAGCGTCCGCACGGCTGGTGACCATCGGTGCCTGTGCCACGGCGGGAGGCATCCAGGCGCTGCGCAACTTCGCCGACATCGAGGGGTTCCTGTCGATCGTGTACGCGCAACCCTCGTTCATCTCCACCCTCGACGAGAGCACGCCCATCTCGGCGCACGTGCCGGTGGACTTCGAGCTGCGGGGCTGCCCGATCGACAAGCGGCAGCTCCTGGAGGTGCTGTCGGCCTTCCTCGCCCGCCGCCGACCGGCGGTGCCGACCCACAGCGTGTGCGTCGAGTGCAAGGAGCGGGGCAACGTGTGCGTGATGGTGGCGCACGGCACCCCCTGCCTCGGGCCCGCGACCCACGCCGGCTGCGGTGCGCTGTGCCCCACCTACCACCGAGGCTGCTACGGCTGCTTCGGCCCCATGGAGTCCCCACAGTCCCGAGCGCTGGCGGAGCGCTTCGAGCAGATGGGGGTCACCGACCGGGACATCAGCCGGGTGCTGCGCACCTTCAACGCGTGGGCCCCCGGCTTCCGGGAGGAGGGCACCCGGCGAGCGGAGGTGGCCACCGTGGCCGTGACCCTCCAGGGGAAGACGGCGCGAACCGGGCGCGACTCGGACCGTGCGGAGGATCGGCGATGACCCATCGGGCGCCAGCTGGTCGCACGCTGAAGGTCGACAGCCTGGCCCGGGTCGAGGGCGAAGGGGCGCTCTACATCGAGACCGTCCATGGCCAGGTGGCCGACGTGCAGCTCCGCATCTACGAGCCGCCGCGGTTCTTCGAGGCCTTCCTGCGGGGGCGTTCCTACCTCGAGCCACCCGACATCACGGCCCGGATCTGCGGCATCTGTCCCGTCGCCTACCAGATGAGCGCCTGCCGGGCGATCGAGGACGCGTGTGGGGTGGTGGTGGACGGCCCGCTGGAGCTGCTCCGGCGCATCCTCTATGCCGGCGAGTGGATCGAGAGCCACACCCTGCACATCTACCTGCTGCACGCGCCGGACTTCTTCGGGCTCGACTCCGCCGTGCAGCTCGCCGAGCGCGACCGGCCCAGCGTGGAACGGGGGCTGCGGTTGAAGAAGGCGGGCAATCAGCTCATCGAGTTCATCGGCGGCCGGGCCATCCACCCGGTGAACGTGCGGGTCGGGGGCTTCCACCGCGTTCCCACCTCGCGCGAGTTGCAGCGTCTCCGCCCCGGACTCGAGCGTGCCCGCGACGACGCCCTGGCCACCGTCGAGTGGGTCGCCGGTTTCGAGTTCCCCGATGCGGGGCACGACTACACCTTCGTCTCGGTACGGGAGCACGACCGCTACCCGGTCCTCGGCGGTCGGGTGGTGTCGAACCGGGGACTCGACATCAGCGAAGCCGAGTTTCTCGACCGAGTGACCGAGGAACAGGTCGAGCATTCGAACGCGCTGCACGCCACCCTCGATGGGGATCACTACCTGTGCGGCGCGCTGGCCCGTTACTCGTTGAACCACGACCGACTCCGCCCTGCCGCATCGGATGCCGCCCGGCGGGCAGGTCTCGGGGCGACCTGCACCAACCCGTTCCGCAGCATCGTGGTTCGGGCCGTGGAGGTGCTGCACGCGTGCGAGGAGGCACTGGCGGCCATCGACGCCTACGAGGAGCCCGACACCCCCGCGCTGCCGGTGGAGCCTCGGGCCGGTGTGGGGCACGCTGCCACGGAGGCGCCACGAGGGCTGCTGTACCACCGCTACGTGCTGGAGGAGGACGGCACGATCGCCGATGCGGTGATCGTCCCCCCGACTTCGCAGAACCAGCCGACCATCGAGCACGATCTGTGGCACCTGGTGGAGGACAACCTGGCGCTGGACGACGAGGCGTTGACCCGACGGTGCGAGATGGCGATCCGCAACCACGACCCGTGCATCTCGTGCGCGACGCACTTCCTCGAACTGGAGCGGGTCGACCGGTGATCAGCGACCCGGCAGCCGTGACACCTCGCGGTGGGCGTGAGCAGCCCGCTCGGTCGGTGGTGGTCGGCGTCGGCAACCCGTGGCGGCGTGACGACGGCGTCGGGCATCGGGTGGTGGAGGCTGCCCGCAAGCGGCTCCCGCCCGACGTGGCGGTGGTGCTGGTCGACGGGGAGCCGACCCGGCTGCTCGAGGCGTGGGACGGGGTGGATCTGGCGGTGGTCGTGGACGGGATCCGCACCGGTGGCCGGGCCGGCGCGGTCCGGTGTGTCGACCTGCTCGCTGGCCCGCTGGTCACCGTGCCAGCGGTGAGCAGCCACAGTGGCGGCATCGCCGAGGCCGTCGAGTTGGGTCGGGTGCTCGGGCGCCTGCCGGCGAGGCTGGTACTCATCGGCGTGGAGATCACCGACGAGGCGGATGGGCCAGGGCTCTCGCCGGCGGTGGTGGCGGCGGTCGGCCCTGCGGCGCGGCGGGTGGCCGAGGTGGTGTCCTCGGCAGGGGGTGAGGGGTGATGTGTCTGTCGCTCGTGGGACGGGTGTGCGACGTGAACGGTGAGCACGCCCGGGTCGACGTCGGCGGCACGATGCGCTCGGCGTCGATCGCCATGCAGCTGATCGAGGGGACCGAGGTGCGCGAGGGTGACTGGGTGCTCGTCCACACCGGGTTCGTCGTCGCCGTACTCGGGGAGGACGACGCCCGGCAGATCGCGCAGGCCCGCGCCGGGCTGGCGGAGATGGAGGGAACCACGGATGCGTGAACCGGTGGAGGAACGCCGACCGAGTTGGATCCCACATACCCGTGCCTGGGGCATCGGGCTGGCAGGCGCGACCGCGGTGATCAGCGGTTTTGCGGTCTTCATCAACGGCTACGCGGTCAAGCAGTTCGACAACTCCTCTGCCTACACGACAGCCAAAAACCTGGTGGCTGCCGCCTGCCTGGGCGCGTTGCTCGCGGCGGCCACGGCTCGACGCTCGGAGGACGGTTGGACCCCACCGCGGACCAGCGTGCAGAAGCTGGGCTTGCTCACGGTAGGGGTGATCGGTGGGGGACTGCCCTTCCTGCTCTTCTTCGAGGGGCTCTCCCGGGCCACGTCCACCGACGCCGCCTTCATCCACAAGACCCTGGTCGTGTGGGTGGGGGTGCTGGCGGTGCTGTTCCTGCGGGAGCGGCTGGGATGGCCGCACGTCGCAGCCATCGGCGCCATCGTGGCCGGTCAGGCGCTGCTGGCCAAAGACCTGTCCTCGTTGCGTCTCCAGTCGGGCGAGCTGATGATCCTCGCGGCCACCCTGTTGTGGTCGGTCGAGATCCTCGTGGCCAAGCGACTGCTCTCGTCACTGTCGCCGCTCACCGTGGGCGTCTCGCGGATGGGCATCGGGGTGGTCGTGCTCGTGGCCTGGCTCGCCGTCACCGGCGAGCTCGGCGCGATCGCCGGGTACCGCGGCTCACAGTGGGGATGGGTGCTCGCCACCGGGGTCATCCTCACCGCCTACGTCGCGACCTGGTACTCGGCGCTGGCGAGAGCCCAGGCCGTCGACGTGACCGCGGTGCTGGTGTTCGGCGCGGTGATCACCGCGGCTCTCGACGCCGCGGTGCGGGGCGTGTCGGTGCGGGCGGATCTCGCTGGCTTGGCGGCCATCGCCGCAGGCACGATCGTGATCGTTGTCGTGGCTGTCCGATCGCACGAGAGCTCGAATCGGGAGCCGGCATGACCTTCACCCCGCGTCGCTCAGGACCGGGCGCGGAAGGGGAAGACGGGGCGCTGCTGTTCGCCCGCTTCGCCTACCCGCCGAACGAGCTCGGCTACTGCGGCCCCGACGACGACGGATCGCTTCTCGAGTATGTGGCCAGCGGCGCCACCGACGGTGGATTGCGCCAACTCTGCCGGGGCTTCGAGGGCGCCTGGCCCTACCTCGAGGTCATCGCCGGCGCGTCAGGGCTCGACCCGCTCGACCGGCGGGTGGTGGAGGCCTACTGGCTGGGAAGTCCCCTCCTCGACCGGGTGGCGATGCACGATCTCGGTGGCTCGGTGGAGGACCGGTTCCGTGGCCGGGCGGGGGCCGACTGGGATCGGCTGGTGGCCGCCATCGACCCTCGGGCCCGGCTGAGCCACGCGTTCCACGTGTTCGCTGTGTACCCATGGGTGGGTCTGCTGCGCGGCGGCACGGTGGAGCAGCCGCTCCACGTGCTGGATCGCTGCCGCATCCGGTGGGGGATCGTCGAACGAGTCGACGGCGACCTGGCGGTCGTGCGGTGCCGGCCGCTGGCGTGGGACGGAATGCGACTGACCCTCGGGCCGCCCACCAGGGAAGAGGTGGTCGGTGCCCGAGGTGGCCTGGCGTTGGCGGGACCGGTCCGGGAAGGCGACGTGGTGGCGCTGCATTGGGGATGGATCTGTCTCACCCTCGACCCCAGACGCCTCTCGCACCTGAAGCACTACCACCAACTGCAGCTCGACCTGGTCAACCAGACCGGCGTCGCCGCACGGCTCTCCTAGGTGCTCGCCGCCACCACGCAGCCGGGTCGCCCATGGTTCGGCTGGAGCGGCTCAGTCCTCGGGGATCGGCCACTTCAGCGAGACCTCGATCTCGCTCTCCCCCTCGCCCACCTCGATCTCGATCTCGAGGAGCACCTCGTCGGGGACGTCGATCGTGAACCGGGTGCCGTCCCGGACGAAGGACAGGTCGTTGTTCGACGCCAGTTCGTCGGCGATGGCCCGCAGGCGTGCCGCGGCCTCCTCTCGCCGGAGGGTCTCGGTGATCTCGTGCTCGATGAGGTTCATGCAGCCTCCCGGTGCGTGTGGTTCGACGACGACCGATCTCCAGCCTGCCCCCCGGCCGGGCCACCGGCCCAACCAGGCGGCCGTGTCCGCCGCCCGTCGCCCGCCGACGGGGCTGGCTCGACCGGTAGGATGCGGGTCGTTCGCGACGTGCAGCTTCGACGGTGGGAGTCGGATCGGTGCACGACAACATCGCCGATCCGATGGCTGCACCGAGTGCCACACCGGCACCGAGCCGGCTGTACCTGACCGGCCGAGTGTCGGTGGTGAGCGTGGACGGGGCGGAGCACGACCTGCCCGAAGGCAACGTCCGGCTGGTCTTCGCAGCTCTGGCGTTGGCCGATGCTCCGATCTCCCGCGATGAGCTGGCCGAGATCGTCTGGGGTGAGGCCCTGCCGGCGTCATGGGAGGCGTCGCTGCGCAACACGGTGTCGCGTCTGCGCAGCATCCTGCGAGCGGCGGTGGGTGAGGGGGCCGCGATCGAGAGCGCGGCCGGCTGCTGGAGCCTGTGCCTGCCCAGGGGGATGGTCACCGACGTGGACGTGGCTCGGGTCTCGCTGCAGCGAGCGGAAGCGGCAGTGGCTGAGGGCGACCTGGCGGCGATCGAGGCGGCGGCAGTGCCGGCCAGGGCGATCTGCGCCCGCCCGTTCCTGCCGGGTGAGGAGAACGACTGGGTCGACGGCTGGCGGGCGACGCTGCACCGATGGCGGCTCCGGTCGCTGGACCTGTTGACCGACGCCCGGTTGGCCCGGGGAGAGCTCTCGACGGCCCTCGCCTCCGCTGAGGAGGCGACCCGGATCGAGCCCTACCGGGAGCTGGGCCACCGGAACCTGCTCCGGGTGCATCTGGCTGCCGGCGATCGTGGGGCGGGACTGTTGGCCTACGAGCGGTGCCGGCAGATCCTCGCCGACTCCCTGGGGGTCTCTCCCTCGGCAGAGACCGAGGCGTTGTACGTCCAGTTGCTCGGTACCGAGGAGCGCACTCCGGCTCAGGTCGTTCCCCCGACAGATCCCGAAGGCAGGTCGCGCCGCTCCACGCGGTCGTGCGTGCCGCCCCGGCCGCCGGTGTTCACGGGACGCGGCGAGGAGCTCTCGTGTCTCGAACGGCAGTGGGAGGCAGCGGCCCGTGGCGAGACCGGACTGGTGCTGGTGACCGGCGAATCGGGCATGGGCAAGACCTGGTTGGTGCTGGAGGCCGCGCACCGGATGCACGCCATGGGAGCCACCGTCCTCTACGGGTCCTGCGACGACGGTGGACCCCCGTACCAGGCCGTCGTGGAGACGCTCAACGGCTACGTGAACAGCGTCGGGGACGAGGTCGTGGAGCAGCTCGGGTCCGCGGCGCGGCCCCTCGCCGTCATGGTGCCGGCGCTGCGGGCCAGGATCCGTCCGGAGGGGTCGGGCTGGCACCGGTCCGACGAACCGGCCGACCGTCTGGAGCTGTTCGAGGCCGTCGCCGTCGCCTACACGATGATCGCCCATCGGTCTCCACTGGTGGTGGTGATCGACGATCTGCACTGGGCCGGCCCCGAGACCGTGGCGTTGCTGCGCCACCTCGTCGGTGCGTTGCGCGGGGCGCCGATCCTGATGGTGGCGACCGCACGGCCGCACGGGCTGCTCGAGGGCCCGATGGGTGAGCTCGCCGAGCGTCTCGACCGCGAACCGTCGACCGTGACGATCGCCCTCTCAGGCCTCCCCCGGCAGGACCTCCAGGCGCTCGCCCACCGGTTGCTGCCGGACCGATCGGAGGACGAATGCTCCGAGGTCGTCGGTTGGGTGGACGAGTCGACCGACGGCAACCCGTTCCTGGCCACGGAGCTGTTCCGCAGCGCCGCCGAGCGCCCGGCCTCACCGCTGGCCGAGGGCCCGCTGGGGATCCCACACGCGGTCCGGGACCGCATCGAGCGCCGACGCCGCATGCTGCCCGCTCCAGGCGCACACTGCATCGCCGTGGGTGCCGTCGCCGGCTCCACGTTCGATCTGGCGACCGTGTGCGCGGTGGCCGGGGTGGCAGAGGACGACGCCATCGAAGGTCTCGGCGCGGCGACCCGAGCCGACCTCGTTCGCCCGATCGACGGGCCGGTCGCCCGCTGGGCGTTCACCCACGGGCTGGTTCGGGACGCGGTGGTGCACGCCCTCGGGCCCGCCCGCCGAGCGCGACTGCACGCGCTGATCGCCGACACCTGGAGCCGGCGCCCCGACAGCGCGGCGCGAGCGGGCGAGATCCTCCACCACGCGCTGGGCGCGGGTCACCTCGTCGAGTCGTCGAGGATCTACGAACTGGCCATGCAGGCCGGGTGGCTGGCCCTGACCGAACGGGCGTGGGAGTCGGCCTGGAGCCGCTTCACCACCGCGCTCGAGCACGCGGCCGACGCCCGGACCCGGGCGCGAGCGCGGCTGGCACTCGGGCGCTGCGCGGCGGCCAGCGGCGCGCTCGAGGCCTCCCGCTCGGAACACGTCGCCGCCGCGGAGCTGGCGCGGGCGTGTGACGACCCCGTCTTGTTCGCCGAAGCCGTCCTGGGCCTGGCCGGTGGGACCGAGGAGACCTCGGCCTGGTTCGTGTCGGACGAGCACCGGGCGCTCCTCGAGGAGGCGCTCGAGCGGTTGGGGCCGGATGGCGACCCCGGCCTGCGCATCCGGGTGATGGGCGACCTGGCGTTCGCGCTCTACCGGCCGGACGAGCTCGACCGGCGGGTCGACCTGGCGACCAGCGCGGTCCGGCAGGCTCGCGAGCTCGGGGACGAGGGTGTGGTGTGCGCGGCGCTGGTGGCGAGTCGGATCGCCTTCAGCCATCCGGCCCAGACCGACCGGCGGGTCCAGATCGCGGACGAGGTGGTCCGCCTCGCCGTGCAACGGGGCGACCGGCGCACCCTGTTCGATGCTCGCCTCGCCCGCCTGTCCGATCTGGCCGAGCTCGGCGAGCGCCAGCGGGTCGAGGACGACCTCGCCGCCGCGGCGGTCGAGGCCGACGCCTCCGGGGAGCTCATGGACCGCTGGCGGGTCGCCGCCTGGCGGGCGCTGCTCACCATCGTCGACGGCGATGTCGAGGCCGGCCGGCGACTCGCCGATGAGGCGCTGGCCATGTGGCGGGACGGGGGCAACGCGACCGCCCTGCGGACCTGGGGTGGTCACCAGCTCACCTGGATGACCATCGCCGGGCGGCCCGATGAGGCCGCGGCGATCGCCCGAGCCGGGGTGGCCAGCTACGGCCACGAAGTCCCCGCGTATCACTGTGCCCTCGCACTCACGCTCGCCCTGTCCGGGGCACTGGACGAGGCCGCCGCCGAGATCCGCGCCTTCAGCCGCGATCCGGGGTTGGACGGCTGGCGGGTCGACGCCTCCTGGCTGTGCGGCGCGGTCACCCTGGCCGAAGCGGTGGCCCTGGTCGGCGATCGGGAGATGGCCGCACGGATGCTCCCGTTGCTGCAACCCCTCGCCGGGCGGTTGGCCTTCGCCGGTGGGATCGCCGGACTCGCGTTCTGGGGATCCACCGCCACAGCGGTGGGCCTGCTGCTGCGGACGCTGGGCCGCGATCGCGAGGCGATCGAGGCGTTGCGCGCCGGGGCTGGGGCGTGTGAGGCGTTCGGTGCCCGGCCTTGGCAGCGTCGGGCGGAGGCGGCCATCGCGGAGCTGACGGGCTGAAGCACCGCGATCGCACGTGGTGTCCGTGTTGCGCTGGTGTTGCGCTCGATCCGTACCGTCGCCGGCATGTCTGATCATCGTGGAGCGCAGTCGCGTCCGGACCGGGTTGCAGGACCGGTGGGGATGCGAGGGAGGCCGGCCCGGTCGGTGGTGCTGGTGGGCGTCATGGCGGTGCTCACCGCCGCGGCCGTGGTGTTCGGTGCGGGTCCCGCCGTGGCCAGTCCGCCGGCGACGGTGTCGATGGGGTCGGTCGTCGTGCCCGCGCCGATGCGGAACACGACGGTCAAGGTGCCGATCACCTTGTCACGACCGCAGGCCTCGGACGTGTACGTGAGTTGGCAGGTCTCCGGTGGTTCGCTCGGCGTCGACTACGCGGCACCGAAGGGAACCAAGACGACGAGGATCCCGGCGGGCCGCACCCGCGGATTCGCCTCCGTGAAGCTCTACGGCATGTACTCGGGTCGGTACTTCTTCCCGCCACCCTTGACCATCACCATCACGGGGGTGAGCGGTGCTCCGGTCGGCGTCGGCACGCCGTCGGGTGTGCTCGAGGTCAGGGCTGAAGACAAGCCGCCTGCCGCGATCTCGATCGGTTCGGTCAGCGTGTTCGAAGGCGACCACGCCAAGCCCCAGACGGTGAGCGTCCCCATCGTGTTCACCGAGTTCTGGGACTACCCGCCCGGCACCGAGGTGCAGGTGACCTGGCAGGTGACACCGGTCAGCGCCACACCCGGCGTCGATTACAAGGCGCCGACGATGCCGAAGACGACCACGATCAAGTCCGGCTATCGCGGCTTCGCCACCGTCGCTGTCCTCGGCGACGTCGCCCAGGAAGGCGACGAGGTCTTCGAGGTCACGATCCTGTCGGCGACCGCGGTGCCGACACCTCCCCCACCGCCGGGATGTGAGCACTGCCACCCCGAGGACATCACCATCCTCAACGGAACGGGGACCGTCACCATCCTCGATGATGACGCCGGCACGGCCAATCTGAAGGCGTGGGGTTTCAACGGGTTCGGGTCGCTGGGCCTGGGCGACACCACGGACCGTTACGTTCCGGCACCCGTCGGTACGAACCCGGACTGGCAGCGCATCTCGGTCGGACAAGGGTCAGTGCTCGCCATCGACGGTGACGGCTCCCTGTGGGGGTGGGGACACAACTGGATGGGCCAGCTCGGCACCGGTGACACCGACAACCGGCTGACGCCCACCCAGGTCGGCTCCGACACTGACTGGGTGGCGGTGGACCAGAGTTCGCTGCACGTGCTGGCGTTGAAGTCCGACGGGTCCCTGTGGGCCTGGGGGGCGAACGGTCGGGGTCAGCTCGGCACCGGTGACACCGACGACCGGCTGACGCCCACCCAGGTCGGTACCGACACCGACTGGGTGGCGGTCAGCGCCGGCGCGGGTTTCTCGCTCGCCCTGAAGGCCGATGGTTCGCTGTGGAGCTGGGGGGAGAACAGCTTCGGCCAGTTGGGCCTCGGCGATCTCGACGACCGTTCGGTCCCCACCCGTGTGGGCCTCGATGAGGGATGGGTGGACATCTCGGCCTCCCCGAACGGCTCGCACGCCTTCGCCCGGAAGCCCGACGGAACCCTCTGGGCGTGGGGTTACAACGAGGACGGCGAGCTCGGCCTGGGGGACTCCGCCCCCCATCTCGAGCCCACACCGCTCGGCTCCGAGTCGGACTGGGCGGACGTCGAGGCGAGCGACTCGGGTGGCTTCGCCCTCAAAGCCGACGGCACGCTGTGGGCCTGGGGGGCGAACAACTTCGTCGGCCAGCTCGGCGTCGGTGACACGAGCGGGCGGGGCGTGCCCACCCAGGTGGGGACCGACACCGACTGGGTCACCGTCGCTCCGGGTGCTTCCCACACGTTGGCCCTGAAGGCCGATGGCACGCTGTGGGTGTGGGGCGGGAACTATGTCGGCCAGCTGGGGCTGGGTGATTTCGAGAACCGGCTCAGCCCCACGATGGCCGGCTCGGCGACCTGGCAGGCCGTCGCTGCGGGTGACGGTTTCTCGCTGGGGCTGAGCTCCTGAGGTGGGTTCCGGTGTCCGGGATGCTGCGGTGGTGAGGAACCGGCACCGTGGCCGACGGGGTGGTCTACGAGGTGCCGTGCGACTGTGGTCACGTCACCCGTGAGGTCGTCGGGAAGGTGATCGAGGCGGCCATCGCCCACGCTCGCGAGGCGCACGACGTGGAAGTCGGGCCCGACGTGTTGTGGGCGATGGCCATCCCCTCCCGGTCCAGGTCGAGTGACGGTCCACCGTCCTAGCAGCACGCCGGTCCTCCACCCCACAGATTCCCGTCAAGGTCGGCGCAGCGGCCGCCGAAACCCGAACGGATGGCCGCGTTCGAGATCCCACGCCTGCGCGACCTGGCGCGCCACGCGCTGCCCCACCTGCTCGAGGCCACGCTGATCCCGCTGGTGCTGTTCTATGCCGCGCTGTGGGCGATGGGCGTGTGGGCGGCGATCCTCACCGGGTTGGCATGGTCCTACGGCTGCATCGCCCGCCGGCTGATCCGGCGGGAGCGGGTACCGGGCGTTCTCGTGTTGGGCTCGGTCGGGATCACCACCCGCTTCGCGGTCGCGCTGGCCACGGGCAGCGTTTTCGTGTTCTTCCTCCAGCCCACGCTCGGCACGTTGCTGGTCGCCGGCGCCTTCCTGGTGTCGCTCCCTGCGGGGCGACCGCTGGCCCAGAAGCTGGCCGCAGACTTCTGTCCCCTGCCCGACCACGTGCTCGCCCACGCCAGCGTGCGGCGCTTCTTCGAGCGCATCACGCTGCTGTGGGCGTTCGTGCAGGTGGCCAATGCCGGTGCGACCCTGCTGTTGCTGCTCACCCAACCGATCGGCGTGTTCGTGGTGGCCAAGACCGCCACGGGTTGGTTGCTCACCGGCAGCGGCATCGCGATCTCCGCGACGTGGTTCCGCCGCCTGGTGGCTCGACACGACCTCGTGCCGGCCACCGCGTGACTCGGTCGCCACGGCTGGTGTGAGTCGACGGGGGCGCTCGTCCTGTCCGACCGAATCACCTCGGTGGGAGCCGCGCCTAGCCGCCGTAGTTCATGCCGGTGTCGCGCAGCACGAGGGGAAGCACGGTCTCGTCCCGCACCCCGGCGCCGACCGTCTCCGCCACGAAGACGGTGTGGTCACCGCGCTTGACCGTGTCGGTCACCCGGCACTCGAACCAGTACGGCAACTCGACGATGAGCGGGCAACCCGTCTCGGGACCGGGCTCGAAGCGGTAGCCGTTGATCGTGTCGCCCTCCACGGTCGAGGTGCGGAAGAAGGCCTTGCCGATGTCGAGCTGGTCCTTGCCGAGCACGTTGACCGCGAAGACCCCGCTGGCCTCGATCAGTCGGTGCGAGTCGTTGTCGGTCTTGACGGCGGTGACGACCAGCGGCGGCTCGAACGAGGCCTGGGTGAGCCAGTTGACCCCGGCGGCGGCCAGCTCGTCACCGTCTCTGGCGGTGAGGACGTACAAGCCGTAGGTGATCGCTCGCAGGGCGGTCTTCTTCGCTTGCGGGTCCAGCGCCATGTCGCCTCCTCGTGAGTCGATCGGGTTGCGTCGACCCTAGCGCCAGCTCCTCGGGGGCTTGCGCCCTCGTGGACGGGGCGCGCCTGGCTCTCGAGCTGTTCGACGTCGGGTGACGACGGGCCGGCCTGCTGATGCTCAGGAGCCGGCCCGGGCGCGGGCCCGCCGCCCTTCCGCCCGGCGCTCGCGCAGGGCTCGGCCCCGGCACTGCTCGACCGGGTCGAAGTCGTCCGGATCGGGTGGCAGCGACTCGGGTTCGACCAGTCGAGTGCCCATCATCATCTCGACCAGCAGCGGCCGCCCGAGGATCTCCCCGGCGCAGTTCACCCCACCGACCATCGTGCCGGCGATGCCGTGTCCCTCGGTGGTACCGGCGCCCACCAGCCACAGCCCCTCGATCTCCGTGCGATGGTGCGGCCGGTTCGTGCCGCTCTGGTCCGGTGAGTGCAGGTAGCCGTAGCTGGTGCCGCCGGTGGAGTGGGTGTAGCGCTCGTGGGTGATGGGTGTGGCGGTCTCGAGGTGCACGATGTGGTCGCGGAAGGGGCCGAGCACCTCCTCGGCCAGATCGAGCAGCCGCTCGGTGAGCTGGGTCTTGCGCTCGCGGTAGGTCTCGTCGCGGCGGTACCGGCCACCCTCTGCGGGCCCACGCTCGATCCCCCAGAACCCGTAGCCGCGCGGCGCGAGGGTCATGATCTGGAAGTTGGTGTGGCCCGGTGGGCAGAGATGCGCGTTGCCGGGGTCCTTGCGCGACGCGATGGCGATGTAGGCGAAGAGGTCGTCGAGGTCGAGCACCCCGCTGTCGAGCCGTTCGTAGAGGCGTTCCACGTCGTAGGACGGGAAGACGAAGTAGTTGGTGTTGGGCCGGTCGGTGAGGTCGATGTCGACCACGACGTACACGCATACCAGACCGACCGTCATCGTCGCGTGCTCGACCCAGCGGACCGTGGCCGGCTCCCAGTGCTCGCGGCCGACCAGCTCGAGCACGGTGCGGGAGTGATCGGCGTTGGAGATCACGATCGGCGCAGCCACGACGTGGTCCCCCGCGAGGCGCACGCCCCGGACCCGACCCTCCTCGACCACGATCCGCTCCACCGGGGTGAGGGTGCGGATCTCGCCTCTGTTGGCCTCGATCACCTGAGTGAGCCTGGCGGGGATCACCTGGCCTCCACCTTCGGGGTAGTAGGCGCCCCTCATGTAGTGGTCGATGATCGCGGCGTGCATGGCGATCGCGGTGGTGGACGGGGGCCCGGCATACAGCCCCGACCAGTGGTCCAGCACGGCGCGGGAGCGAGGGGTGAGCTCGCAGGCGTCGAACAGATCGGCGAGCGGGCGGAACGCCCATTCGTCGAAGGTCGGCGTCTGCGCCCCCGGGAGCAGCCGGGCGCGGGACTCGTCGGCCACCTGCCGGAGGACGTCGAGGCACCGCTCGATGCCGGCTCGCTCGGTGGGGAACGCGGCGATCAGCCGGTCGCGGTACGCCTCCCATCCAGCCGGGACGGCGAGCTCCAGGTCGGGGAAGCGCAACGTGTCGAAGCCGTCGGGGTCGAGCGGGCGGAACCGGATGCGGTCGCCCACGCCGAGGGCGGCGAAGATGCTCGGGAACAGCCCCCCGGGCCCGCAATCGCCCAGGTAGTGCACGCCTACGTCGAACTCGAACTCGGCGTCGTCGTGGTGCCGGCGGAAGACCTGGGCGTTGCCACCCGCGAGGTCGTGCCGCTCGAGGACGAGCACCCGATGCCCGGTGGCGGCCAGGCAGGCGGCGGCGGTCAGCCCTCCCGGGCCGGACCCGACCACCACCGCGTCCCACGATTCGGCAGCGGCAAACGTGGCAGGCACGTCCGGAGTGTAGGGGCCGGTCGGTCCGTGGTTCCCCACCGGAGGGCGGGCGAAGCGGCGCCTCCCCGCTCTCGGAGTGCCTGGACCGTGCCACACACGTCGACGTCGGGGCCGAACGGGATCAGCACCTCGCCTCCGAACGCGAGATCTGGCTCCGCCATGCGTGTCTGCCCCGCCTCGTCGGCGCGACGAAGACTTTCTTCAGCGCGCTCGGAGGGACTCGAACCCCCAACCTTCTGATCCGTAGTCAGATGCTCTGTCCAATTGAGCTACGAGCGCAGGGACGCCGAGTGTACGGGACCCCGCGGCACGGAACCACCCGGCGTCCCGCCCGC
>NZ_DAIUCK010000066.1:0-18421 GCF_036846205.1 Rhabdothermincola sp.
GGAGTACGCGGCCCCACCGCCGCCGCCGGCGACCACCACCCGGTGAGCGAGCGAGGTGCCGCCCTGGCGGATGTCCGATGCGCCGCCACCACCGGCACCCGACGTGCCGAAGGTGAGGTAGCGGGTACCGCCGTCGCCGCCCCCGCCGAAGCCCCCCGCTCCAGGGGCCGAGATCTGGCTGTCGCCACCCCGGCAGCCGACGTTCACCTGGATGGTCTCGCCCGGCGTAACCGAGATCGTGGCCGTGGCCCGCCCGCCCAGACCTCCCGAGGAGGTGGTCGTGTCGCCACCGGCGGCTCCGTAGAGGTCGACGACCGCCTCGGTGACCCCGGCCGGCACGACCCAGCTCTGCACGGCACCGGTGCACGTAAAGGTCTCGATGATCGGGTCGGCGGCGCTGGCCGACGTAGTGGGGAGGCACATCGCGGCAGCGACGAGCGCTCCCGGCAGCACGATGCGAAGGGAATGCCTGTTCATCGAACCTCCTCCCGAATGGCCACGCGAAGCTACTTCGTCGCCGTGCGACCTGGCGATCCGCTCAGAACGCGGCCCGCAGGACCGCCAGCGCGTCGGCCTCGCTGACCGGGCGGGGGTTCAGCAGGACGTTGGGGTTCGACGGCGACAGCCGGGCCACCGCCTCGAGGTCCTCCTCGTGCACCCCGCACTCGGAGAGCCGCGTGGGTAGCCCCAGCCGGGCGACGAACGACGCCACGAACGCGGCGAGATCATCGCTGGCGCCCATCGCGTCGGACAGGGCGGCGATGGCCTCGGGTACCGCGCCCGCGTTGTACCGGATGGCATGCGGGAGGATGACGGCGTTGGCCAGGCCGTGCGGGATGCCGGTCCGCCCGCCGATGAGCTGCGACAGGCCGTGGTGGATGCCCATGGTGCCGTTCTGCAGGCAACGGCCTCCGAGCGCTGCTCCTTCCAACATGGTGGACCGCGCGGCCAGCTCGCCGGGACGCTCGACCACCGCCGGCAGCGCGCCGACGATGCGGCGGGCGCCAGCCAGCGCGATCGCTTCCGCCTCGGGGGTGCGCGAGGGGGACCACACGACCTCCACGCAGTGGGCGAGCGCGTTCATCCCCGTCTCCGCGCTGACCCGCGGCGGGGTCGCGACGGTGAGCTCGGGGTCGTACACCGCCGCCACGGGGGCGCACGACGGGCCGCCCGCACCCCGCTTCTGGCGAGTGTGGGGATCGGTCATCCCGAAGAACGGGGTCAGCTCCGCCCCCGAGTAGGTCGTGGGCACTGCCACGTGCGGCAGCATCGGGCGATCGGTCCAGGTGGTGGCGGGCATGCCGGCTTCCTGCTCGGCGAAGAAGTTCACCGCCTTGGCGGTGTCCGCGCAGGAGCCACCTCCGAAGGAGACCAGGCCGTCGACCCCGTCGCGGCGGGCCTGCAGCACCGCGGCCTGCACCACCGGCGCCGGCGCGTGCGAGGCCACCTCCGCGAAGGTGGAGGCCAGCGACGCCCCGAGCAGGCCGGTGAGGCGGCGTCCGTCGGCGGAGGCCAGCCGTCCGGCCGTGGTCACCAGCATGACCCGCCGCAGCCCCAGGGCCCGCAGCAGCTCGGGGACCTCCCGCACCGTGCCCGGCCCGAACACCAACCGCTGGGCGAGACCGGTGTGGGCCCATCCGGTTCCGGCGGGCGGTGCGTCGCCCTCGCTGCTCATCGATGACCCTCAGCGGAGCCCATCGAACAGGTCGGTGCGGTAGGGCTCGTCGGCGGGCCGGGGCCGACCGAGCTCGATGTACCACTCGGTGCCGAAGGCCGAGCAGAACGCCTCCTCGGGCATCTTCATGAAGAACGTCTCCGGGCCGATCTGACTGCGGTGAGCCTGCATCGAGGCTCTTTTGCGGGCCACCACGGGCCGGACGTCGATGGCGTGGGTGATGAGCGCCGCAGGCGAGCCGAAGTCATCGTCGATCTCCCGCTGGTCGGAATCCTCGGCCACTGCCGCCTCGAGCTGCGAGGCGGCCTCGCGCATCATCTCCAGGATGTGGTCCCGGTTCATGGTGGATTGGAACACCCGTGACACCCCGGCCCGCTCGGCCGCGAGCCTCCCGACCCGGTGCACCTGAATGTGGTCGGGGTGCCCGTAGCCCCCGTGGTCGTCGTAGATGGTCAGCACATCGGCGTGGACCTCGCGCAGCAGCTGCGCCAGCTGCTCGGCGGCCTCGCTGACATCGGCCTGCCAGAAGCAGCGCGGATCGTCGTTGGTGGGCTCGCCCATCATCCCCGAGTCGCGGTAGCCGAGGAACTCGACCCGGCCCGCGCCGAGGATGCCCGCGGATTCATGGGTCTCGCGCACCCGCCGCTGCCAGAGCTCCTCGCCGTCGGCGAGCACGCCCGGCTGCGGCTCACCCAGCTCACCCCGGGTGGCCACCACCAGCACGACGTCGTGGCCGGCGTCCGCAGCGAGCGCCATCGTGCCTGCGGTGGCGATGCTCTCGTCGTCGGGATGCGCGTGGAAGCACACCAGGGTCGCCATGGGGTCGAAGCCTAGGGGTGGCCTCAGGCGATCGCGCCGGCCTGGCGGAGCTCGGCCACCCGATCAGGGGCGAAGCCCCACTCGACGAGCGCCTCGTCGGTGTGCTGGCCGGGGAACGCCGGGGGCCGCTGGATCTCCGCCGGCGTGCGGGAGAAGCGTGGCGCGGGCGCGGGCTGCACGACCCCGTTTCGGGTGACGAAGGTGCCCCGGTGCTCGTTGTGCGGATGGTGAGGAGCTTCGGCCATCGACAGGACGGGCGCGAAGCACGCATCGGTGCCCTCCAGTAGCTCGCACCACTCGTCACGGGTCCTGGTACGGAAGATCTCGGCGAAGCGCTCCTTCATGGCCGGCCACTGGCTGCGGTCGTGCTGGCGGGGCATCGAGGGGTCATCGGCCAGTCCGAGCTTGTCGAGCAACGTGGCGTAGAACTGCGGCTCGAGGGAGCCGATCGACACGTACTTGCCGTCGGCGGTCTCGTACACCTCGTAGAAGTAGGCCCCGGTGTCGAGCAGGTTGGTGCCCCGCTCATCGTTCCAGATCCCCATGGCCCGGAAGGCGTGGAACATCGTCATCAGCACCGCGGCTCCGTCGACCATCGCCGCGTCGACCACCTGGCCCTCCCCGGAGCGCTGTGCCTCCAGCAGCGCGCACACCACCCCGAACGCGAGCAGCATCCCCCCGCCGCCGAAGTCGCCGACCAGGTTGAGCGGCGGGAGCGGCCGCTGCCCGGCCCGGCCGATGGGCTCCAGGGCGCCCGCCAAGGCGATGTAGTTGATGTCGTGGCCGGCCATCTGGGCGTAGGGGCCGTCCTGGCCCCAACCGGTCATGCGGCCGAACACCAGCTTCGGGTTGCGGGCCAGGCACACCTCGGGGCCGAAGCCGAGCCGCTCGCAGACCCCGGGGCGGAAGCCTTCGATCAGGGCGTCGGCCGACTCGACCAGGGTGAGCAGCGTCTCGACGCCGTCGGGATGCTTGAGGTCGAGCGCCACCGATCGCCGCCCCCGGTTGAGCACGTCGGCCGGGGGGTTGGCCGGGTCCCCGCCCACGACGCTCTGCGCCCGGTCGATGCGCAGCACGTCAGCCCCCATGTCGGCGAGCATCATGGCGCAGAAGGGCCCCGGGCCGATCCCCGCCAACTCGAGCACCTTCACCCCGGCGAGCGGTCCCACGCGTCGTCCTCCGTTCGTGTCTCGATGGTCTCGTCCCGATACGCCGGTCACGCCCCGGTGGCCCGCGAGGCCAGCGCGCACACGGCCTCCACGATGCGGGGCCAGTAGTGGGTGGGCAGGTCATGTCCCATGCCCTCGAGGATGAGCAGCTCCGCGCCCTCGAGGCATTCGGCCGTGCGCTCGCCACCGCTCACGTCGACCAGCGGGTCGGCGTCCCCGTGGATCACCAGAGCGGGCACCCGTAGCTGCCGCAGCGCCTCCGATCGGCTGCCCGACGCCAGGATGGCCAGCAGCTGGTGGGTGACCCCCTGGGGGTAGTAGCAGCGGTCGTACCACAGGGCCGCCCTGCGGCGAGCCCGGGCCTCGTCGAAGTACTCCGGGCTGCCGATTGCCCGGCTGTTGCGCACCGAGTGCTCGATGTAGGCCTCGCGCTCGGTGGGCGCGGGCTCCATCAGCACGTGCAGCACGTCCGGGTGGGGCATGCCCACGTCGGGGTCGCCGGTGGTGGACATGATCGAGGTGAGCGACAGCACTCGCTCCGGGTGGGCGATGGCCATCGACTGCACGATCATCCCGCCCATCGACGCGCCGAGCAGGTGAGCCCGGGTGATCCCGAGGGCGTCGAGCAGCCCCCACGCATCGGCGGCCATGTCAGCGAGCAGGTAGGGCGCATCCACCGGCCCGCCGGCGGCCGCGGCGCTCACGGCGGCCAGCAGGTCCACGTCGGGGGCGTCGATCTTGGTCGACAGCCCCACGTCGCGGTTGTCGAACCGGATGACGAAGAAGCCCCGGTCGACGAAGGCCTCGCAGAAGTCCTCGTCCCAGGAGATCATCTGCGCACCGAGGCCCATGACCAGCAACAGCGGTGGATCACCGGAGTTCCCGAAGGTCTCGTACTCGAGCTCGATCCCGTTGCTGGCCGCTCGTGGCATCCGCAGATCCTCGCCGTTGCTTGACCGTTCGGTCAAGAGCCGGCGCCGGCCGGCGAAGCCACCACCGGTGAGACGGCTAGCGTCCGACGCCGTGACCGGCGAGGCGGAGGCGAGAGGGATCGGGGCCGGAGCAGGCACGGCTCAGCACGCGCCCGCCGACCCGGGCTACCGGGTCGACCCCCTCACCGGCGACGAGGTGTACGTGGTCGCCAGCCGCCAGGGACGACCCAACCTGCCACCCGCGGGCTGCCCCTTCTGCCCCGGTGGGCTCGAAGCCCCCGACCCCTACGACGTCCGCTGGTTCCCCAACCGGTGGCCGGTCTTCCCTGACGAGCGGTGCGAGATCGTGCTCTACACCCCCCGCCACGACGCGGCCTTCTGGGAGCTGAGCCTGCCCGAAGCCCGCAAGGTGGTGGACCTGTGGGCCGACCGCACCGCCGCGCTCGGCGCCCGCGACGGCGTCGACTACGTGCTCGTGTTCGAGAACCGCGGCCCGGAGGTGGGGGCCACGATCGCCCACCCCCACGGGCAGATCTACGCCTTCGACCGGGTGCCGCCGCGGGCCCGCACCGAGCTGGCCCGTCCGTCGGGTCCAGCGCTGGGGGACGAGGCGATCGGCGACCGGCTGGTGGCCTCGGGCGGCGGCTGGCGGGCGTGGGTGCCGTGGGCGGCCAACTGGCCCTACGAGCTGCTGCTCGCCACCGACACCCGGGTACCCGACCTGCCCTCACTCGACGACCGGGGTCGTGACGGGCTCGCGGCCATCCTGCTCGACGTGCTGGCCCGGCTCGACCGGCTCTTCGACGAGCCGATGCCCTACATGATGTGGTTCCACCAGCGGCCCACCGACGGCGGCGAGTGGCCCGAGGCGTGGCTCCATCTCCACGTGGCCCCGCTGCACCGCGCCCCGGGAACCCAGCGCTTCGTGGCCGCCGGCGAGCTCGGGAGCCAGATCTACTTCAACCCCGTCGACCCCGCCGAGGCCGCGGCTCGCCTCCGCCAGGCATGAGCGGGCAGCGGGTGCGTGCCCGCGCCCCGGGGCGGGTCAACCTGATCGGCGACCACACCGACTACGCCGGTGGCCTCGCGGTCCCCATGGCCATCGATCTGGAGACCGTCGTGACCGGCACGCGGGGCGGCGGCCGGGTGCACCTGCGATCGGCGAACGAGCCGTTGCCCGCCGACGTGCCGCTGGAGGTCGCCGATCCCGTGGCGGTCGATCCACCCTGGGCCCGCTACCTCGCGGGTGTGGTGGCCGAGATGCGACCCCCGCTGGGCTTCACCGGAGAGGTGTCCTCCACCGTCCCGGTCGGCAGCGGGCTGTCGTCCAGCGCCGCGCTCGAGGTGTCGGTCGCGCTGGCGCTGGGCTACGAGGGCGACCCGCTCGGGCTGGCCCGCCTGTGCCAGCGGGCCGAGCAGCGCGCCAGCGGCGTACCGAGCGGCATCATGGACCAGCTCACGTCGATCCTCGGCCGGGCCGGCCACGCCCTGGTCATCGACTTCGCCACCCTCACCGTGACCGAGATCGGCCTTCCCCCGGACATCGAGATCGTGGTCGTGCACTCGGGCCAACCCCGCGCCCTGGCGGGCTCGGCCTACGCCGATCGCCGACGCGATGTCGAGCGTGCCATCGCCGAGCTGGGCCCGCTGCGCGACCGGCCTGCCAGCGACGCCGACACCCTCACCGATCCGGTGCTGCGACGCCGGGCCCGCCACGTCATCGGCGAGAACGCGAGGGTGCTCGATTTCGCGGGCGCGCTGGCGCGGGGCGAGTTGCGCGAAGCCGGCGCGCTGATGGTCGAGAGCCACCGCAGCCTGCGCGACGACTTCGAGGTCTCCACGCCGGTGCTCGACGAGCTGGTGGCGCGGCTGCTGGCCGCGCCCGGGGTGCTCGGCGCCCGGTTGACCGGCGCCGGCTTCGGTGGCTGCGTGGTGGCGCTCGGCGAGCCCGGGGCGCTGGCAGGTGAAGGCTGGCACGTGCACGCCAGCGACGGCGCCACCGTCACCGTCGAGGGTGGCTGAGCACCCCCTGGTCACGGAGCAGCCGACCCAGCCGGTCGAGCGCCCCCGGGGTGCGGACCCCCCACCAGAACAGATCCCGGCCGTCGACGAACACCACCGGCGCCACCGCCTCCAGCTCCGCGCGGTGCCGCGCCCCGAAGGGGTAGGGCTCCGACGGCGCGAGCACGACGTCGGGGCGCCGAGCCGCGACCTCCTCGAGGGTCACCTGCGGATAGCGCGAGCGGTCGTCGAACACGTGACCGAGACCGAGATGGCGGAGCACCGACGCGCCGTAGCAGTCGCCACCGATCGTCATCCACGGCCGGCGCCAGATCGGCACGAACGCTCGCCGCTCGACCGCGTCCGGCTCACCAACCTCGGACAAATCATCGATGTGCAGGTCCTCCGCGTCCATCCCCACCGCACCGGCCAGCTCACGCATCGCCGCTCCCACGTCGCCCACCGAGCCCACCCGCACCACGTGCACCGGCACCCCCGCCGCCACCAGCGCATCCGCATCCTGGCGACGGTTCTCCTCGTCGTTCATCACCACCAGGTCCGGTGCCAACCCGACGATCGCCGCGACATCCGGGTCCTTCGTACCGCCGACCTGCGACAGTCCGGGCTGCTCGCAGAAGCGGGTCACCGCCACCGGCACGACCCCCCAGGCCAGCAGGGTCTCGGTCACCGACGGGACGAGCGAGACCACCCGCACGCCGGCACCTACATGCGACCCAGCAGCTCGGCCTTCTTGGCCTCGAACTCCTCTGGGGTCAGGTGGCCCTGGTCGCGCAGCTGCGCGAGTTGGGCGATCTGCTCCGGGATGGAGGGAGCCGCAGGCGCCGAGGTGTGCACGTTGATGCCCTGCGCCACCCGGTCGAACTTGCGGTTCTCGTTGTTCTCCATCTGGATGTAGATCTCGTTCTGCACCCGGTTGGGCTTGCGGATGTTCTCGAACTCCGAGACCCCCGCGATGCTGGCTGAATCGACCTTGAGGTCACCGAGCCCGAGAGCCCGCTCCCAGATCTTCTGCGAGAAGTGGATGGCGTTGATCGACTCGAGCGGGATCTCCACCCCTCGCTTGGCCACGATCCCTGAGCGGTAGATGACCCGGTCGCTGGTCAACACGAAGTGGGTGGTCACGAGCTGCAGGTACCGCACCCCGAACCAGACCAGGTTGGCCAGCAGGACCACCGCGATCAGGTAGTTGATCGGCCCTTTCCACCCGTCGATGACCGCCCACAGGCCCAGGGCCAGCACCACGGCGAGGGCGGCGATCGACGGGGTGATGGTCCACCAGTGCGGGTGGAGGTCGAGGACGAGCTCCTCGTTGGGGTGGAGGTTCTCCTCGGGATAGGGCACCACACGAGCGTACCGCTCAGGCCCATCCGAGCTCGGCGAGCCGGTCGTCGTCGATCCCGAAGTGGTGGGCCACCTCGTGCACCACGGTGATCCGTACCTGCTCCACGACCTCGGCTTCCGACGAGCAGCTCCGCAGGATCGGCTGGCGGAAGATGGTGATCCGGTCAGGCATCGCCCCGCCCACGCCGTACTCGGCCCGCTCGGTCAGGGGGATGCCCTGGTAGAGCCCGAGCAGGTTCGGATCGACCGCCCGGTCCTCGACCAGCACCACCACGTTGTCCATGTGCTTCGCCAGCGCGGCGGGGATGGTGTCCAGTGCATCGGCCACCAGTTCCTCGAAGCGGGCTTCCGGGATGTCGATCACGGTCGTGCCCTCACCGTCGCTGCAGGCTAGCGATACCTCCGGGGATGCACTGCCCCGTCGGGCCGTCCATCACGCTGTCAGGGGTCGTCGGTAAGGTCGGCGCCGGTGGATGCCCGAGACCTCCTCGACGGGTTGAACGACAGCCAGCGTCGAGCCGTGACCAGCCCGGCTCAGCCCTTGTGCGTCCTCGCGGGCGCCGGATCCGGCAAGACCCGGGTGCTCACCCGGCGGATCGCCTGGCGAGCCGCCACCGGCGACCTCGACCCTCGCCACGTGCTCGCGCTGACCTTCACCCGCAAGGCTGCCGGCGAGCTGACCCAACGGCTCCGGCAGCTCGGTCTGCGCGAGACGGTGGCCGCGGGGACCTTCCATGCGGTGGCCTTCGGCCAGCTTCGCCAACGCTGGGCCGACCGCGGGGTGCGGCCACCTGAGCTCCTCGACCGGAAAGTGCCCTTCGTCGCTCGCTTGCTGCCAGCGGGCGCGACCGGGAGCACCGCGGCGCTCGATACGGTGAGCGAGATCGAGTGGGCGAAAGCCCGCCTCGTCGAGCCTGCCGGCTACGTCGGCGCGGTGCGAGCGGCCGGGCGCCGGCCGAGCGTCGACCCGACGGTGGTGGCCGAGGCCTACGATCGTTACGAGCAGGAGAAGCGCCGCCAGCGGTTGGTCGACTTCGACGACCTGCTGGGGCTGTGCCGGCGCGACCTGCAGCGCGACGAAGAGTTCGCTCGCGCTCAGCGCTGGCGGTTCCGGCACCTCTTCGTCGACGAGTTCCAGGACGTCAACCCGCTCCAGCACGCCCTGCTCGACGCCTGGTGCGGCGAGCGGGCCGACCTGTGCGTGGTCGGCGACCCGAACCAGGCGATCTACGGGTGGAACGGTGCCGACCCGGCGCTGCTGGACAGCTTCGCTGACCGCCACCCCGGCACCGAGGTCGTCCGCTTGGCCGACAACTACCGCTCGACCCCGCAGATCCTCGCGGTCGCCAACGCCCTGCTTCCCGCCAGAGGGCAAGGGGGCGCGCTGCGGGCCCACCGGCCCGACGGACCGGTCCCGGCGCTCCGCTCGTTCCCCCACGAACGAGCCGAGGCCGCGGCCATCGCCCGGGCGGTGCGCGACCACCACCGCCCGGGAGCCCGGTGGGCGTCGCAGGCGGTGCTGGTACGCACCAACGGGCAGATCGCGCTGCTCGAGGAGGCCTTCCGCGCCGCCCGGGTCCCGTTCCGGGTCCGTGGCGACGGCTCCCTGCTCGACCAGCCCGACGTGAAGGCCCGGTTACGCGAGCTGCGCCAGACCGCCCGCGAGCTGCCCGCCGTGGTCGCCGATCTGGAGGCCGCCGCTGCCGAGCTGCGGGCCGCGGACGACGACGCCAGCGCCGAGCGGGCTGGCAATCTCGAGGCCCTGGTGCAGCTCGCCCGCGACTACGCCGCGCTCGACCCCGCTGGTTCGGTCGAGGGCTTCCTGGCGTGGCTCCGCACCACCACCCGATCCGACCAGCCCGACGCGGGCGGCGACGCCGTCGAGATCGCCACCTTCCACGCCGCGAAGGGCCTCGAGTGGCCGATCGTGCACATCGCCGGGCTCGAACAGGGACTCGTGCCCATCGCCCACGCCCGCACCCCGGCCGCGCTCGCCGAAGAGCGCCGCCTGCTCTATGTCGCCGTCACCCGAGCCGAGCAGCAGCTCCTGTGCAGCTGGGCGAAGCAGCGCACCTACGGCGAGCGCACCGTGCCCCGCGAGCCCTCGCCCTACCTCGAGGCGATCACCGCGGCGTGCGAGCGACTCCGCAACGGCCCGAGCCGGGTCCACCCGACCACGCGCTCCCCCACCGGACGCGACCGATCCGGAGCCCGGCCACGGACGACCACCAGCCGAGCCGATCTGGACGAGCCGGAGGTGGAGCTGCTCGACGTGTTGAAGGCCTGGCGGGCCGCGCAGGCGAAAGCTGCCGCGGTGCCCGCCTACGTGATCTTCCACGACCGCACGCTGGAGGCGCTGGCGGCCGCCCGTCCCCGCACCCACACCGAACTGCTCGCGTTGCCGGGCATGGGGCCGGTCAAGGTGAGCCGGTGGGGAGACGAGCTGCTCGAGATCATGTCGCGAGCGACCCGCTGAACCACGGACCTGCCACGGCAGGGGCCGGGGCTCCCCGGGCGGTCAACGGGCGTGCAGCCTCGCCTGCTCGCTCCGCTCCCGGTGGGCCTTCAGCTCCGCGAACTTCTCCACCCCCACCGAGATGAACAGGCCCTCGGCCTCGGCGCACAGCCGTTCCCCGGCGTACAGCTCCCCTCGGGTGAAGATCTTGCGGCCCTCGACCCGCAGCAGCTCACCGATGAAGCGCAGCTCGGTGTGCAACGGGGTGGGGCTGCGGTAGACGATCGTGAGCGTGCCGGTCATGCCTGGAGCGCCCGACAGCGACTGGGTGGCCCCCAGCACCTCGTCGAACGCCCCCGCCACGTACCCGCCGTGCACGCAACCGGGTGGTCCTTCGTAGGCGGAGCCGAATACCACCCGCCCGTGCACCCTGCCCTCGATCTCCTGCAGGTAGATCGGCGGGGCGAGCGGGTTGGCCCGCCCGATGAAGGGGCTGTGCTCGAACGGGGCATGCGGGTCACCACCCGCGTTGGCCGCCTCGGCGAAACCCTCGTAGCGGGTGCCCTCGCGCAGGTGGTCGAACGTCAGGGCCACCCGTGCCAGCTGATCGGCCGCGTCAATGATCGCCTCGGTGGGGGCCGCGGTGGCCACCAGGCGCTCGATGATGATCCGCATGGAGTCCGCCAGCCGGCGCATCTCCACGCGGCGGGTGTCCATCTCCGAGACCGGGGGCTCCTGCCAGCGGCTGTACAGCGCGGATCGCAGGGCTTCAGCCGGGGAGGAGCCGCCGGGGGACACCGGCTCGCCCGTCGGATCCTGGATGGGGTCGTCAGTCACCCCGACATCGTGGCCCGGCTGGTGCTCACAGGGCGAGATCGACCACCACCGGTGCGTGATCCGATGGCGATCTGCCCTTGCGAGCGTCACGGTCGATGTGCGCTTCGGTAACCCTGGCGGCGAGCGACTCGGCCGCCAGCACCAGGTCGATACGCATCCCCTTCCCCTGGTGGAAGTGACCGGCGCGGTAGTCCCACCAGGAGAACACCCCACCCTCGGGGTGCTGATCCCGGAACACGTCCCGCAAGCCTGATGCCAACAGGCGCTGGAGCGCAGCCCGCTCGGGCGGGCTCACGTGCGTGGCGCCCACGAACGCCTCCGGGTCCCACACGTCGCGGTCGTCGGGGGCGACGTTGAAGTCCCCGCAGAGCACCAGGTTGGCGCGCCGGCGCTCACGGGTCTCCACCACCGAGGCGAGCCGATCCAACCACCGGAGCTTGTACTCGTAGTGCTCACTGCCCACCGCCCGCCCGTTGGGCACGTAGCAGCTCGCGACCCGCAACGGCCCACACGTCGCCCACAACAACCGGGCCTCGGCGTCTTCCGGTGCCCCGTCGCCGAAGCCCGCGACGACGTCCTCCAAGCCCAGCCGGCTCACGATCGCCACCCCGTTCCACCGGCCCTCCCCGTGATGGGAGCTCTCGTAGCCCAGCGCGTGGAACGCCAACCCCGGGAACGACGCGTCGGATGACTTCGTCTCCTGCAGGCACACCACGTCCGGCTGGTTGGCGACGATCCACTCCTCCACCCGGGCGAGGCGCGCCTTGAGCGAGTTGACGTTCCAGGTGGCCAGCCGCATCGACCGGCAGCCTAGGCGTGGCCCGCCCCTCGACCGCGAGACGTGCCACACCGAATCCTTTTGGTCAGCCGTCTCGGGACTTTCGACCGTGCTCATCGTGCGCGCCGATCGCTACGGTTGCGCCCGAACGGGGGAAACGATGACCGACACCCGGAACTTCACCAGGATGCAGCGCTTCTGGTCCTGGCTGGCTGTGTGGCTCGGCAAGCACGCAGGCTTGGTCACCCTCGGCGGACTGTTGCTCACCCTCCTGCTCGGCTACGGCACCACGAAGCTGCAGTTCGCCACCGGCCAGGACAGCTACCTCAACCCCAGCGACCAGATCGCCATCGACAACATCGCCTACCAGGACCTCTTCGGTGGTCAGGCGATGCTGGTGATGCTGACCGCGGACGAGGGCACCACCATCGACCAGATGATGACCCCGGCCAACATCCGCGAGCTCGACCGGATCCAGCGAGAGCTCCAAGCCCGGCCGGACCTCGTCACCGCGGTGGTCACGCCGGTCACCGCCCTGCGGTGGAGCGAGAACCTGCTCACCCGCCGCCCCGACGGCCAGCCCGCGACCAACCCGACCGACAGCGCGGTTGGCCAGGCGACACTCGCCGCGCTGGAGCGGGAGCCGACCGAAGCCGGGCGAGCCGCCCGCCAGGCGGACTCCCTCCGGACGCTCGCCCGTCTCGACGCCATCCCCGCCGGCCAGCGCACCCTCGACAACCCCGCCTGGGTCGACCTGTTGCTCTACGACAACCAGGGCAACATCCGGCGGGCCCAGCAGGCCGTGTTCACGGACCGACAGCACGCCTTCATCGTCGTGCGCCTGGTGGGTAACGCCTCGATCGACGTGGAGGGAGAAGGCAGCGTCCTGGTGCGCGACGTGATCGGCGGGGCCCGGTTCGAGGGCGGCTCGGCCACGGTCACCGGCGCACCGATCCTGCTCAAGGACATCAACGACTACCTCACCGGCGGGATGCTCCAGCTCGGGGCCATCGCGGTGGTGATCATGGCCATCATCCTGCTGGTGAGCTTCGACGTGCGCTGGAAGCTCTTACCGCTCGCGGTGGTCCTGGTGGGTGTGGTGTGGGCCTTCGGCCTCGCCGGCTACCTGGGCATCCCGTTGTCGCTGGTCACCATCGCGGGTCTGCCGATCCTGCTAGGCATCGGCATCGACTACGCCATCCAGATGCATGCCCGAGTCGAAGAGGAAGTCGTCATCGACCGGGACCCACACCCGATCCAGGAGACGGCCCGCAACCTCGGGCCCGCCCTGCTCGGCGTGGTGCTCTACTCGGTGGCCGCCATGGCCGCCCTACGGTTCGCCCTGGTGCCCATGGTCCGGGCATTCGGCCTGCTGCTCGCCATCGGCATCGCCGTGGTGTGCCTGGCGAGCATCGTCCTGCCACTCGCGGTGCTGGGGGCGCGCGAGTACCGCTCCCCCACCCGGGGACGCGACTACCGGGAGGGGGCACTCTCCCGGTTCGTGGTGAGGCTCGGGAACCTCCCCGTCTGGGTCGCCCCCGCCTTCGCCGTGGCGAGCATCGCCGTGTTGCTGGGGGGGGTGGCCGTCGAGGACCGCATCAAGTTGCAATCCGATCCCGTGCAATGGGTCGACCAGAGCTCCCAGTCGATCCGCGACTATCGGCAGGTCGAGAACGAGACGGGATCCAGCTCCGAGCTGGGCATATTCATCGAGAGCGACGACATCTTCTCCGACGACACCGTCGAGTTCATCTGGCGGTACGCGAACGAACTCCTGGCCACCCACGACGAGCTGCTCACCGCATCGAGCCTGGTCACCACCATCGGGTACGCGACCGAGGTCCCGGGCGCCACACCACTGGCGCCCCGCGCCGAGGACGTGTGGGCCGGCTATGCGCTCGCCCCTCCTGACATCCAACGGTCGATGCTCGACCCCGAAGCGAACGCAGCCAACCTCATCTATCGCTACGCACCGACGAGCCTCGAGGCCCGCGCCGTTGTCATCGACCAGATCAAAGCGCAGACCGATCCGCCACCCGGCGTGCGAGCCACTCCCTCCGGTCTGGCCACGGTCGGCGTCGGTCTGCTCCAGAACCTGCGAGCCAACCGGGTCCTGCTCACCTACCTGGCGATCCTCTTCGTCGGTGTGCTGGTCGCCCTGCGGATGCGCAGCGTCATCCGCTCGCTGCTGACGTTGATACCCGTGCTGATCGCGGTCGGAGGGACGTCACTGGCAGTGTGGGCCTTCGGCCTCCGACTCAGCCCGATGACCGCCGTAGGCGGCCCACTGGTCACCGCTGCCTGCACCGAGTTCACCTCATTGATGTTGTTGCGCTTCCTCGAGGAGCGGCGCCGCGGCTTCTGGCCCCGCCAGGCTGGACGGGTGGCATCGGCCCGCACCGGGCGAGCCTTCGTGGTCTCCGCGCTCACCACCATGACCGGCGTGGGCGTGATCGCCACCTCGCAGCTCCCCCTGCTGCGTGACTTCGGCATCGTCGTCGCGGTGAACATCACCGTGGCCCTGCTCGCGGCACTCATCGTGCTCCCTCCGCTGCTGGTGTGGGCCGACCAGCGCGGCTGGGTCTCCCGGGGCCTGATCCCCGACGGCATCCTGCGAGCCACGACACCCCGCCTTGCCGGCCGGCCCGAGCCTGAGGCGCTGCCCGACGAGGAGCGGTACCGCGAACCGTCAGCGCGCTGAGCGTCGGGAACCCCGAGCCCTGCCCGGCTTCCCACCCTCACGGCAGCGGATGGCGCGCCGGTAGGATCGGGCTCGTGTCCGGGACGCCGCCCCCCAGCACCATCGGACCCAACGCCTGGCTCGTCGACGAGATGTACGAGCGCTACGTCGCTGATCCGAGTTCGGTGAGCGAGAGCTGGCGGGAGTTCTTCCACGACTATCAACCGATGAGCGGAGGCGGCGCTGACGGTGGCCGCACCAGCACCGAGGCCGCCGCACCGACCCGCGAGTCCCCGCGCGCGGTGAGCGCCGAGCCTGGAACGAACGGCGGTGCCCAGCCCGGCGAGGCGCTGCGAGGCGCGGCGGCCCGGATCGCAGCGAACATGCGGGCCAGCCTGGAGGTGCCCACCGCCACCAGTTTCCGTGACGTGCCGGCCCGGCTGCTCGAGGTGAACCGGTCCATCATCAACGGCTACCTCGAGCGCAAACAGCTGGGGAAGGTGTCGTTCACCCACCTGATCGGCTACGCGGTGGTGCGGGCGATCTCCGGTTCGGTGCCGGTGATGAACTCCACCTACGTGGAGGGGCCCGACGGCACGCCCCGGGTGGTGCGCCACGAGCACGTAGGTCTGGGTCTGGCGGTGGACGTCGAACGTCCTGACGGTTCCCGCACCCTGCTCGTCCCGTGCATCCGCGACGCCGACACCCTCGACTTCCGGGGCTTCTGGGTCGCGTACGAGGAGCTCATCCGCAAGGTCCGCGGCAACAAGCTCTCCCCCGACGACTTCACGGGCGTGACCGTCACGCTGACCAACCCCGGCACCATCGGGACGGTGCAGTCGGTCCCCCGCCTGATGCCCGGGCAGGGAGTCATCGTGGGTGTCGGCGCGCTGGGCTACCCGGCGGAGTACGAAGGCGCGGACCCAGCGACCCTGGCGGACCTTGGCGTGTCGAAGGTGATGACGCTCACCTCGACCTACGACCATCGCATCATCCAGGGCGCGGAGTCCGGGCTGTTCCTGAGGCGGGTGCACGAGCTCCTGCTCGGCCAGGACGGCTTCTACGCCGAGGTGTTCCGTTCGCTCGGCGTCCCCTACCGGGCGGTGGCCTGGCGGCGGGACGTCAACCCGGTCGACCGCGAGCAGGCCATGCTCGGCAAGCAGATGCAGGTCCAGGCGCTGGTGAACCAGCACCGGGTGCGGGGACACCTGATCGCCGATCTCGACCCGCTGGCGGTCGAAGAACCCCAGATGCACCCCGAGCTCGACCCCGCGACCTACGGACTCACCATCTGGGACCTCGACCGGGAGTTCCTCACGGGAGGCATCGGGGGGCGGGAACGGATGCGCCTCGGTGACCTGCTGCACCTGCTGCGCGACGCCTACTGCCGATCCATCGGCATCGAGTACATGCACATCTCGGAGCCGGCCGAGAAGCGCTGGATCCAGGAGCACGTCGAGGGCGTCGAGGTGGAGCTGACCCGAGCCGAGAAGCGCCACATCCTCGAGCGGCTCAACGCGGCCGAGGCGCTGGAGCGGTTCCTGGCCACCAAGTACGTGGGGCAGAAGCGCTTCGGCGTCGACGGCGGCGAGAGCGCGATCCCGATCCTCGACGCCATCCTCTCCGAAGCAGCCGATGCACACCTGCACTCGGTGACCATGGGCATGGCCCATCGGGGCCGGCTCAACGTGCTGGTGAACATCGTCGGCAAGAGCTACGAGCAGCTGTTCAACGAGTTCGAGGGCAACCTCGACCCCGATTCGATCCAGGGATCCGGCGACGTGAAGTACCACCTGGGTCAGACCGGCACGTTCGTGAGCCCGGCGGGCAACGAGATCCCCGTGGAGCTGGCGGCGAACCCCTCGCACCTCGAAGCCGTCGATCCGGTGGTCGTCGGCATGGCGAGGGCCCGCATGGACAGCATCGAAGCGCCGGGCGACCATCCCGCCTATCCCGTGCTGCCACTGCTCATCCACGGTGACGCGGCGTTCGCCGGGCAGGGCGTGGTGGCCGAGACGCTCAACCTCTCGCAGATCAAGGGCTACCGGGTCGGGGGCACGATCCACCTGATCATCAACAACCAGCTCGGCTTCACCACCCCACCGACCGCGGCGCGGTCGTCGGAGTACGCCACCGACGTGGCCAAGATGGTCCAGGCGCCGATCTTCCACGTCAACGGTGACGACCCCGAGGCGTGTGTGCGGGTCGCCCGTCTGGCGTTCGCCTACCGGCAGGCGTTCCACAAGGACGTCGTCATCGACATGCTGTGCTACCGGCGGCATGGGCACAACGAAGCCGACGATCCGAGCTACACCCAGCCGTTGATGTACAAACGCATCGACGCCCGCCGATCGGTGCGCAAGCTCTACACCGAAGCGCTGGTGAAGCGTGGGGACATCTCACTGGAGGAGGCCGAGGCGGCGCTGGACGATTTCCAGCACCGCCTGCAGGCTGCCCTCGAGGAGACCCGCGCCCAGGCGCCACCGAAGGCGAGCAGCTTCCGCACGCGGGCACCGGTCGGGGTGCTGCCGCACGTCGAAACCGGTGTCGACCGGGCGGTGCTCGACGAAGTGGTGCGCGCGCTCGACACGGTACCGGAGGGCTTCCACCTGCACCCCAAACTGGTGAAGCAGTTCGAGGCCCGCAGGAAGCTCTACGAGGGTGGAGAGGCCGACTGGGCGTTGGGTGAGGCACTGGCGTTCGGCACCCTGCTGCACGAAGGGACCTCGGTACGCCTCACCGGCCAGGACTCCCGCCGTGGCACCTTCTCCCACCGGCATGGCGTGCTCGTCGACTACGAGACCGAAGACGAGTACACGCCGCTGCAGCAAGTGGCTCGTCATGGTGCCCACTTCTGGTTGTACGACTCACTGCTTTCGGAGTTCGCTGCCCTCGGCTTCGAGTACGGGTACTCGGTCGCCAACAAGGACGCGCTGGTCATCTGGGAGGCGCAGTTCGGGGACTTCGCCAACGGCGCCCAGACGATCATCGATCAGTTCATCGTGGCGGCAGAGGACAAGTGGGACCAGACCTCAGGCCTGGTGATGTTCCTCCCCCATGGCTACGAGGGTCAGGGCCCGGAGCACTCCTCGGCCCGCATCGAACGGTTTCTCACGCTCGCGGCCGACGACAACATCCAGTGCTGCAACCCCACCACCGCGGCCCAGCTCTTCCATCTCCTGCGCCGGCAGGTGCGCCGCCAGGTTCGCAAGCCACTCGTGGTGTTCACCCCGAAGTCGCTGCTGCGGGCCAAGGCCTCCCGATCGCCGGTCGCCGCCTTCACCGGCGGTTCGTTCGAGGAGGTGCTCGACGACCCACGGGTCGCGGACCCCTCGTCGGTGCGCCGGGTCGTGCTCGCATCGGGGAAGGTGGCGGTCGAGGCGGAGGCCGAACGTGAACGCCGGGGAGCTCCCGTGGCGATCGCTCGGGTCGAGCAGCTGTACCCCTGGCCCTTCGACGGTGTCGCACGGGTGCTCGCGCGCTACCCGAACGCCCGGGAGGTCGTGTGGCTGCAAGAGGAGCCCGAGAACATGGGGGCCTGGAACGCCATCAAAGGCCGGCTCTACGAGTCCCATGGTGAGACGCACTCGATCCGCCGGGTGAGCCGGGTCGAATCGGGCAGTCCTGCCGCTGGCGCATCGGTGATCCACCTCCAAGAGCAGTCGGCGCTCCTGGAGGACGCCTTCGCCGGACTCTGACCGCCCTCCCCTTCT
>NZ_DAIUCK010000067.1:0-18421 GCF_036846205.1 Rhabdothermincola sp.
GCCCCCGCCCGCGCTCAGCGGGCCGCGAGCTGGCCGAGCAGCAACCGCACCGCGGCCACGATCCGCTCGCGGGACACCCCGAGCGGCTCCACGCCGGTCACCCAGGTCATCATCGGCTGATACAGCAGCATGCCCATGATCGCCACCGCGGTGGCCTCGAGGTCGAGGTCGGATCGCAGCCCGCCCTCGGCCTGGTAGTGGCGCAGCCAGTCCACGACGAGCTGCTGGCCCCGGCGGAACCACTCCCGCTCGGCCCGGGCCATGAGCTCGGGGAACTGGGGGAGGTCGCGCAGGATGATCGCCAGCAGCGGCATCTCAGCCGCGAGCTGCTCGACGGCGCCGCGGGCCAGCACCTCGGCCGCTTCGCCCAGGTCGGCGGGGGGTGGTCCCACCGGGGTGGTGGCGGCGCGGCTCTCGGCGATCGCCTGGTCCACCACCGCCTCGAGGATCGCGTACTTGGAGCTGAAGTGGCGGTAGAGCCCACCCGCACCGGGTGACAGGCCCGCCGCCTTCTCGATGGCGGTCACCGGGGTGCGGTCGTAGCCCTCGGCGGCGAACAGGCGGGCCGCGCACTGGATGATCCGCTGGCGGGTGCTGGTGGCGCTCGGGGACCCGCCCGGGGACGCGCCCGGAGGAGCGTCCCCGGCTCGGCGCGGCTCGCTTCGCACCCCCGGGGTGCTCACGGTGCCGTGCCCACGGGCTCGCCGTAGCCCCACCCGGGAGCGGGCGGGGTGGTGACCTCGACCTCGGCGGGCTCGCCGTGGCCGATGAGGAGGAACTCCGCCGCGACCCGGACCGTGCACCGCACGGACGGGGTACCGCACCACAGGATCCGGCTGGTCCCTCCGGTCACCGGGCTCTCGAAGGCGAAGCTCTCGCCGCCGTCGCGTGAGATCCAGACCGAGTAGAGCTGGAGAAGCGGGTGCATCCCGTGTTCGGGAACCGACCAGGTGACCTCGACGAACCCGGCGCCGTCCCCGGTGAGCGGCGTGGCGGTCAGGTCCCGCACGGGTGAGGGCCGGCCCCGGTCGGTCTCCACGATCGTGAGATTGCGGTTCTGCTGCACCACCCTCAGGGCGGGGTCGCCCCAGACCTGCACCTGCAGGTCGAGGGTCTCGTAGAGGGCTTCGACCGTGGTGTCGCCGTGGATCCGCAATGGCAGGTTCCGAGCGGTCTGGCCGGCGGGGATCCAGATCATCTCGGGCCTGGCCGCCACGTCGTCGAACGCCACATCTTCGTAGTACACACTGGGTGACACCGCGCGAGGGTACGCGGGCGCCCAGTACACCGAGACGGGCTCCGCCAACGGCGCGGACAGCACCACGGAGACCCACGCCGTGACGGTTCCGGCGTCTCCCTCGACCACCAGCACCCCGCCGACGCTGAGCGTGGGTTGAGCGCCGGGGTCGCGGTCGTCGTCCTGGACGAACAGTTCGCCCGTGAGCCGCCCCGGCTCGGCCCCCTCGACCGAGCGCAACCGCACCCAGGCGAGCTCGTCCTCCTCGGGCTCGCGATCACCGAGGATCTCGACCCGCACGTACGAGGAGGTCTTCCCGGCAGGGATGGTGACCGTGCGCGACCGGAGTCGGACGTCCACGCCAGGCGTGGCCGCCGGGTCCGACCAACTGCCGGCCTCGAGATCCACCCGGACCACGACCGGATGGGTCGCCGGGCGGTCGAGCGTGACCGGGACCCGTGCCCCGTAGCTCCCCACGTTGCCCTCGGCCGTCCACAGGCTGCCGACGCTCACCATCGGCAGCTCGCCGGCGGCGACGGCGGGGGAGCCGGCCCCGGGCGCGGTGAGGGTCCATGCTCCGGCCAGCGCCAGCGCCAGCACGATCCTGAGCGCCCGGGCCGCCCACCGGGGGCTGGCCTGCCGTGCAGGGTGATGGTCGTAGGTGCTCATGTGCCCCCACCTCCCGCGGTGGCTTGTTCGCAAGTAACTACTTACTTACCTCCTGACCATGCGTGACGGACCCGGTGCTGTCAACCGTTCGCGGTCCCGTCAGGCCCGGTGCTCGGCCAGCCAGGCGTCGCCGGCGGCGAACTCGGCGTCAAGCTGGTCCCGCACCATCCCCTTGGCCCAGTCGGCCAGCTTCCCGCCGATGAGGGGCACCTTCACCTCGACGTGCACGTCCACCCCGTAGGTGGTGCGCTCCCCGGCCGGGGTGAGGGTGGTGGAGGCCGAGATCCTCACCGGCGCGCCCGCGGTGTCCACCTGCTGGGTGCCCGCGCAGGACCCGTCGGGCAGGCGCCGCCAGTCGTCGGTGGTGGTCACGGTGTTGGTCGGCTTGAGCACTCGCCTGGCGAACCCGGGGAGGTCGACGTCCACCACCCGGCGGATGACCAGGTGGAACGAGTCGTCCTCGGCGCTCGACTCCAGCACCTCGAGGTCGCGATGGCCCATGCCCTCGAACTTGCGGAGGTGGGACTGCGGATCGCGGAACATGGCCCACACGTCGTCGATGGGCGCGTCGAAGGTGTGCTCGTCGTGGAAGTCCATCGGGCCACCCTACGTCCCGGGGCCGGCGCCCGATCCGAACACGGTCGGGCTGCCGCCGGGCTGCCGCCGGGCTGCCGCCGGGATGACACCGCCCCCGAGCCGTGCTTCACTAGAACGCGTTCTCGTTTTCCGCGTCCCACCGCCAGCCCGGAGGCCCGCATGTACATCGGACTGACCCCCGAGCACCAGCGACTCCGCGACGAGTTGCGGGCCTACTACGACCGGCTGCTGACCCCCGAGATCCAGGAGGAGATCGCTCGCAGCGAAGGGGTCGGCCCGGTGCCCCGCCGGATCGTGAAGCAGATGGGCGCCGACGGCTGGCTGGGCATCGGCTGGCCGAAGGAGTACGGCGGCCAGGGGCGGGGGCCCATCGAGCAGTTCATCTTCTTCGACGAGTCGATGCGGGCCGGCGCGCCGGTGCCGATGCTCACCATCAACTCGGTGGCCCCCACGATCATGCAGTACGGCAGCCAGGAGCAGAAGGACTTCTACCTCCCGAAGATCCTCGCCGGGGAGATCCACTTCTGCATCGGCTACACCGAGCCCGACGCCGGCACCGACCTGGCCTCGCTCACCACCCGGGCGGTGCGCGACGGCGACGAGTACGTCATCAACGGCCAGAAGATCTTCACCAGCCTGGCCACCGACGCCGACTACGTGTGGCTGGCAGTGCGCACCAACCCCGAGGCCAAGAAGCACAAGGGCATCTCGATCATCATCGTCCCCACCGACACCCCCGGGTTCAAGGTCACGCCCATCGTGAACATGGGGGAGTTCAACACCAACCTCACCTTCTACGAGGACGTGCGGGTCCCGGTCGGCAACCTGGTGGGGGAGGAGAACCAGGGCTGGCAGCTCATCACCAACCAGCTCAACCACGAGCGGGTGACGATCTGCAGCTCCGGCATCATCGAGCGCCAGCTCGAGGACGTCACCCGCTGGGCGAAGCAGACCACCCGCCCCGGCGGCGGGCGGGTCATCGACGAGCCCCGGGTGCGCCAGCTGCTCGCCCGGGTGCACGCCCGGCTCGAGTTCCTGCGGCTGGTCAACTTCAAGGTCGCCTGGGCGGCCGAGCAGGGCCAGCCGCTCGACCCCGCCATGGCCTCGACGGTGAAGGTGTTCGGCACCGAGTTCTACATGGAGGCCGTGCGGCTGCTGATGGAGGTGGTGGGGCCGGCCTCGAGCCTGCGGGGCACCTCGCCCGACGCCGTGCTCCGGGGTCGCCTGAACGGGCTGCTGCGCGGCCTGCACGTGCTCACCTTCGGCGGCGGCACCAACGAGATGCAGCGGGACCTGATCGCGCTGTTCGGGCTGAACATGCCGCCCTCACCCCGCTGACCGATCGATCGCCCCACGCCCGGCCCACAGGGAGGAACCCCACCGATGGACTTCTCGCTCACCGACGAGCAGACGGCCCTGGTCGAGCTCGCCGACCAGATCCTCGGCGACCGCTGCACCCTGGAGCGGCTGAAGGAGGTCGGCGCCGGCGAGCGGCGCACCGATGTCGAGCTGTGGCGGGAGCTGGCCCGAGCGGACCTGGTGGGCGCCGCGCTGCCGGCGGACGTCGGCGGGGGAGGGTTCGGGTTCCTCGAAGCCTGCCTGCTGCTGGAGCAGGTCGGCCGCCACGTGGCCCCGGTGCCCTACTGGGCGACGGTGGTGCTCGGCGGCCTGACCATCGCCGAGCACGGCGCCGGCCCGCTGCGCCAGGAGTTGCTGGCCGGTGCCGTGGCCGGGGAGACGATCCTCTCCGCCGCCCTGCAGGAGGAGCTGGCCGACCCCCGCTCACCGGCCACCACCGCCCGGCCCGACGCCGCCGGTTGGCAACTGGACGGCGAGAAGATCCTCGTGCCCTCCGTTCCCGACGCGGCGGTGATCGTGGTGCCCGCCCGGGCGGAGGGCGGCGTGGGGCTGTTCCTGGTCGAGCCCGGCTCGAGCGGCGTCAGCGTCATCGCCGAGGAGACGATGGGGCAGTGGCCCCTGTACCGCCTGGTGCTCGAGGGGGTGGCGGTCGGCCCGGATCGGGTGCTGGTGGCCCCGGGTGAGGAAGGCCAGCGGGCGCTGGACCGGCTGGTGGATCGGGCCACCGTCGGCCTGTGCGCCATCTCCGCCGGGGTGTGCGAGCGGGGGCTGCGCATCACCGCCGAGTACGCCAGCGAGCGCAAGCAGTTCGATCGCCCCATCGCCACCTTCCAGGCGGTGGGCCAGCGTCTCGCCGACGCGTTCATCGACACCGAGGCGGTGCGGCTGACGATGCTGAACGCGGCCTCGTTGCTCGACGCCGGCCTGCCCGCGGGCAAGGAGGTCGCCACCGCCAAGTTCTGGGCCAGCGACGGCGCCAGCCGGGTGGCCCATGCGCTGCTGCACGTGCACGGCGGCATCAGCATCGATGTGGACTACCCGATCCACCGGTACTTCCTGTGGGCCAAGCAGATCGAGAACGACCTCGGCGCCTCCACCGTGCAGCTCCAGCGCCTCGGTGACCTCCTCGCCGCCGAGCCCTGACCTCTCCTTCCCGTTCTGGCCTGTCAAACGCGTGCTCTGGCACGCGTTTCGCCTGCCGGTTCGGTGAGTGCGGTGAGTGTCGGGCGCCGCTCTCGCGTTCTGGCATGTCAAACGCGTGCTCTGGCACGCGTTTGACATGCCGGTTCGGTGAGGATCAGCTCTCGCCGGATGCCGGCGGGCGCTCCCGCCGGGCGAACGCGTCGAGCACGTCCGGCAACGAGGCGAAGATCATGTCCTCGCCGATCCGCTCGAGGATCCCGGTCGGTTCCAGGTCGTCGCGCAGGTCCTGCTTCAGCCGCGCCAGCCCGAGGCGGATGCCCCGGCGCGCCAGGTCAGCCCGCAGGGCCTCCAGCGCGTCGGCGCCGGTGATGTCCACCTCCACGTTGGCTTCCACATTCAGGACGAACCACTCCACCGGTTCCGGGCTGGCCTCGATGGCGGCGAGGGCCCGCTGGCGGAAGTCCTCGGCGTTGGCGAAGAACAGCGGCGCGTCGTACCGGTAGATCATCAGCCCGGGGACGGTCTCCGCTTGGGGATAGTCGTCGATGTCGTGGAGGCTGCCCAGCCCCGGCACCCGCCCGAGCACCGCGTCGTGCGGCCGCGCGACCCGCCGCAGCAGGTCAAGCATCGACAGCGCGATCGCCACCAGTACCCCGTAGAGGATGTCGACCACCAGCACTCCCGCCGTGGTGGCCAGCGCCAGCACCAGCTCGCTGCGCCGGAACCGCCACAGCCGCCGGAGCCCGTCGAGATCGATGAGCCGGGTGGCGGCGTACACGATGATCGCCCCCAGCGCGGCGGTCGGGAACTCGGCCAGCAGCGGCCGCAGGAACAGCAGTACCAGCATGACCGTCGCCAGCGAGATCAGCCCTGCGAGCTGGGTGCGGCTGCCGACCGCGTCGCCGAGCACCGTGCGGCTCCCGCTGCTGCTGACGGGGAATCCCTGGAACAGGCCGGCTCCGGCGTTGGCGGCACCCAGGGCCAGCAGCTCCTGGTTGGCGTCGATCACCTCGCCTCGCCGGGCCGCGAACGCCCGCCCGGTGAGGACGTTGTCGGAGTAGCCCACCAGGGCGATGCCGAGTGCCGGGCCCACCAGGCCGGTCAGGTCGTCCCAGCTGACGTCGGGCAGCCGGGGTGCCGGCAGGCCGGCCGGGATGGGGCCGACCACGGCGATGCCATCGTCGGTCAACCGGAACAGAGCCACCACCAGCGTGGAGGCCAGCACGGCCAGCAGGGGCCCGGGCAGGCGGGGCGCGAACCGCTGGGCGAGGACGAGGAAGGCGAGCACTGCCGCGGCCAGCGCGGTGGTGGGTCCGTCCAGCTCGGTGAGCTGCGACAGGAACGAACCCACCTGCGCGGTGAAGGTGGTGCCGTCGACGGGGACCCCCGTCACCCGGCCGAGCTGGCCGGCGATCATGATCAGCGCGACCCCCCCGAGGTACCCGATGAGGATCGGCTTGGACAGCAGGTCTGCCAGGAAGCCCAACCGAAAGCAGAAGGCGATCAGGCATGCGGCGCCGACCAGCAGGGCCAGGGTTGCCGCCAGCATGGCGTGAGCCTCAGGATCGCCGGCAGCCAAGGGTGCGATTGCCACGGCGGTCATGACCGCGGTGGTGGACTCTGGTCCCACCGAGAGCTGCCGTGACGAGCCGAACACCGCGTAGATGGCGAGGGCGGGGAGGATGGCCCACAGGCCAACCACCGCGGGCAGGCCGGCCAGCTCGCCGTAGGCCATGCACTGGGGCACGAGGTAGGCGGCGACCGTGATCCCGGCGACCACATCACCGCGCAACCAGTCTCGCTGGTAGCCCCGGGCGGTGGCCACAGCTGGGACGAGGCGCTCCACGGCGCCTTGCCTAGCACCATCGTCACCCGAGCCGGCGGTGGTCGGGCGCCTCAGGCGCGCTCAACCGCCACGAGCTCGAGGGGAGAGATCGGATGGCAGCGGGGTGACCGTGACGGGGATGCCGTTGAGCACCGCGTTGCCCGACAGCGGGTCGACCACCTCGCCGTCGGTCAGCACGTTCGAGTTCACCCCCGCGTGCTCCGCGGCCACCGACAGGCCGCTGCCGGGCACGCCGTGGCCCCAGCCGTGCGGCAGGCTCACCACCCCGGGACGGATGGCCTCGGTGATCTCCACCGGCGCCACCACCGCGCCCACCCGGGACCGGACCTCTGCCGGGTCACCGTCTGCCAGCCCCAGCCGGGCCGCGTCGTCGGGGTGGAGCTGCAACGTGCAGCGAGGCTTGCCCTTGACCAGGGGAGCGATGTTGTGCATCCACGAGTTGTTGGAGCGCAGGTGCCGACGTCCGACGAGCACCAGGCCCGTGCCGCCCACGACCCCCGAGCCGCCCGCACCGTCCGCCGCTTCCCGGCAGGACGCCAGCAGCCGGGGGATGTCGGCGGCGATCGGCTCGGGCACCAGCTCGATGGTGCCGCTCAGGGTGCGCAGCAGCTCGGGCAGGCGGGGCTGCAGCGGTCCCAGGTCGAGGCCGTGCTCGTGGGCACCGAGCGCGGCGAGGGACAGGCCGTCGGGCACCGCGCCGAACCAGTCGCCGTAGGGGCCGGTGCGGATCATGGCGTCGAGGATCCGGTCGACGGCGCTCGGGCCCGCGAGCAGGGAAGCGAGCTCGTCCACCGGGCGACCGGCGATGGGCGAGCCGGCCATCCCGATCGCGCCCTGCAAGACGCCCTCGACGAGCAGGTGCTCGACCAGCGCCGGGTCCGCCCCGGCTCCCTGACCGGAGGCGATCAGCGCCAGCTTGGCGAGGATCTCGTGCTCGGCCGGGCCGGCGGGCTCGAACAGCGGCGGGGACCACTGGGCCACGTTGCGCACCGACAGCCCGAAGAACGCCAGGTGGTACTCGCTGCGCTCGAGCGCGGAGGGCGGCGGCAGGATGAGGTGCGCGTGGCGGGTGGTCTCGTTGCGGTAGATGTCCACGCTCACCATGAGCTCCAAGCCGGCCAGCGCCCGGTCGAGGCGGGCGGCGTCCGGGGTCGACACCACCGGGTTGCCGGCCACGGTGATCAGCGCTCGAACCTGGCCCTCACCCGGGGTCTCGATCTCCTCCGCCAGGGTGGCCACCGGCAGCTCACCGTTCACCTCCGGGTAGCCCCGGACCCGGCTGCGGTGGCGCCCGGTGCGGTAGCCCCGCCCGGGTCCCGGCGCCCGGGGCCGTTCGTGGGCCGGGGTCGGGAACATCGCCCCGCCGGGGCGGTCCAGGTTCCCGGTGAGCACGTTGAGCACGTCGACGGCCCAGGCGGCGAGGGTGCCGAAGGCCACGGTGTGGGTGCCGATGCGCCCGTACACCGCGGCGGTGGGAGCGGCCGCCAGCTCCCGGGCCAGGCGCCGGATGGTGCCGGGGTCGATGCCGCAGGCCGCGCTGGCCGCCTCGGGGGTGATCGGTGCGAGCAGCTCCCCCAGTTCGTCCAGGCCGGTGGTGAACGCCCGCAGCCTGCCCGGCTCGGCGAGGCCTTCGCTGAGCAGCACGTTGGCCATGGCGGCCAGCAGGTGGGCGTCGGCGCCGGGCCGGATGGCCACGTGCTCGTCGGCTTCTTCCGCGGTGCGGGTGCGGCGGGGGTCGACGACCACCACCTTGCCGCCCCGCTGGCGGATGCGAGCCAGCCGGCCCGGGAAGTCCGGCGCGGTGCACAGGCTCCCGTTGGACTCCCAGGGGTTCGCGCCCAGCATGAGCAGGTGGTCGGTGCGGTCGAGGTCCGGCACGGGGATCAACAGCGGCCCACCGAAGAGCAACCCGCTCGAGACATGCTTGGGCATCTGGTCGACGGTGCTGGCCGAGTAGATGTTGCGGGTGCCGAGGGCCCGGGCCAGCGGCCGGTTGTACAGGACCCCGGCGAGCGAGTGGGCGGAGGGGTTGCCGAGGTACAGGGCCACCGCGTCACGCCCGTGCCGCTCGATGATCGGCAGCAGACGCCGCTCCACCTCGGCGAAGGCCTCGTCCCAGCCGATCTCCTCGAACACCGCGGTGGCGGGGTCGTCGCCCCGGCGGATCAGCGGCCGGCGGAGGCGGTCGGGGTCGCGGTGGACGTGCTGGAGCACCGACCCCTTGGGGCAGATGAACCCCTGGCTGAAGGAGTTGTCCCGGTCGCCCCGGATGCGGTGCACGCGGCCGTCGCGGACCGTGATCTCGAGCCCGCAGGTAGCCTCGCACAGCGGGCACGTGCGGAACTGGACCGTCTCGGTGGTCATCGGTCGCACCCCCTTCCCCGGAGTTGATCGTAGGGCGATCGGCCGGGTCGTGACCGGCCCGGGTACGCTCCGGTGGTGGCCGATGCCGACAGCGTGCCGCCGGCCTACCCCGCCCGCTGGGAGACCGATGCCGTGCTCGCCGACGGGTCGGTGGTGCACGTGCGGCCGGTACGCCCCGACGACGCGGAGCGGATCCAGGCGTTCCACGCCCGCCAGTCCCGCGAGAGCATCTACTTCCGCTATTTCACTCCGATGCCGAAGCTGTCGGCCCGCGAGCTCGAGCGGCTGACGGGCATCGACTACGTGACCCGGATGGCGTTCGTGGCCCTCGAGGGCGACGACATCGTGGCCATGGCCAGCTACGACGTGTGGCGGGCCGCCGACGAGGCCGAGGTCGCCTTCATCGTCGACGACGCCCACCAGGGGCGGGGCCTGGCCACCGTACTGCTCGAGTACCTCATCGTCGCGGCTCGCGAGAACGGCCTGCATGCGCTCACCGCGCAGGTGCTGCCGAGCAACCGGCGGATGTTGTCGGTGTTCCACAACGCGGGCTTCGAGGTGTCCAGCGAGTTCGACGACGGGGTCATCAACGTCCGGTTGAGCCTCGAGCCCACCGAGCGGGCCACCGCCCTGATCGAGGAGCGCGAGCGGCTGTCCGAGGCCCGCTCGATCCAGCGGCTGCTGTTCCCCGAGTCCGTGGCGGTGATCGGTGCCGGCCGCGAGCCCGGTGGCATCGGGCACGAGGTGTTCCGCAACCTGCTCACGTGCGGCTTCGAGGGGCCCGTGTATCCGGTGAACCCGAGCGGCGGTCACGTGTCGAGCGTGCGCAGCTACCCGAGCGTGCTCGACATCCCCGATGAGGTCGACCTGGCGGTGGTGTGCGTGCCTGCCCAGGCGGTGGAGCGCACCGTAGAGGAGTGTGCACGCAAACGGGTGCGGGGCCTGGTGATCATGAGTGCGGGCTTCGAGGGGCTCGAGATCGGGGGGCGGCCCGCGGAGCGGGTGCTCGCCGAACGGGCGTTGCGGGCCGGGATGCGCCTGATCGGGCCGGAGTCGATGGGAGTGATCAACACCGCGCCGTCGACCCGGCTGGTGGCGACCTTCGCCGACGTGCGGGTCGACGAAGGTCCGGTGGGGATGCTCACCCAGTCCGGCACGCTCGGTATCGCCGCGCTCCAGCGGGCCCACCGGATGGGGATCGGGGTCTCGGTGTTCGTCGACATCGGCAGCCGGCCCGACGTGAGCGGCAACGACCTGCTCCAGTTCTGGAGCAGCGACGACCGAACGAAGCTGGCGCTGCTGTATCTGGAGTCGTTCGGCAACCCGCGCAAGTTCACCCGTATCGCCCGGCGGATGGCCAGGGAGAAGCCGATCGTGGCGGTCAAGGCCGGCCGCACCGGGCACACCGACCCGGACGCCGACCGCATGGGGCTCGGCCCGTGGTGGCCGACCGACGCCACCGTCGATGCGCTGCTCTCGCAGTCGGGGGTGATCCGGGTTGACACCCCGGCCCGGCTGTTCGACGTGGCCCGGGTGCTGGTCAACCAGCCGGTACCCCGCGGGCGCCGGGTGGCGGTGGTCAGCAACTCCCGAGGGGCCACGCTGCTCACGGTCGACGCCTGCCTCCACTCGGGGCTCGAGCTGGCCCCGATCGACCCCACCACCCAGGCCGCGCTGGCGGGGCTGCTGCCGGCAGGAGCCGAGGTGGCCAACCCTGTCGAGCTGACATGGCAGGCCGATGCCAGCCATTACGAGGCTGCGGTGCGCGCCGTGCTCCAGGCGGACGGCGTCGACGCGGCCCTGGTGGTGTACGCCCCCGCCGTGGAGGAGCACCGGGCGAAGGTGGCCCGCGCGCTGGGACTGGCCGCCCGGGCGTCGGCGGGCAAGCCGGTGCTGGCGACGTTCCTGAGCTCGGAGGTCGGCGTCCCGCTGATCGGCGGCGAGCACCCGATCCCGCTGTTCGAGTTCCCCGACGAGGCGGCGGCCGTGCTCGGCACGGTCGCCGATTACGGGGCGTGGCTGGCAGAGGATCCGGGCACGGTGCCGGTGTTCGAGGATCTCGACATCGACGCCATCCGGGCGTACACGATGGATCTCCTCGGGGTCGAGGGGGAGGGGCGGTGGCTCGATCGGGCCGACGCGATGCGGCTGCTCGCGCTGGCTGGCCTGCCGGTGGCCCGGGAGCGGATGGTGGCCTCGGCCGACGAAGCGGTGGCCGCTGCGGTGGAGATCGGGTTCCCGGTGGCGCTCAAGGCGTCCGGGGTGGCTCGCTACCAGCCGGGCGAGGCCGGCGGGGTGGCCCTCGACCTCCACGACGAGGGTGCGTTGCGGGCCGCGTACCAGCGCATGTGCACGCACCTCGGGGAGGCGATGCGCCCGGCGCTGGTCCAACAGCAGGTGCCGCCCGGCGCCGGGGTGATGGTGGGCGGCCACCAGCACGCGGCGTTCGGCGCGGTGATCGCACTGGGCATCGGCGGCGCGATGTCAGTGGCCCGCAGCGAGGTGGCGGTGCGGGTGTTGCCGCTCACCGACACCGACGCCGGCCGGCTGATCGCTGCGTCGCCGGTGGCCTCGCTGCTCGAGGGTGTACCCGGCGGAGCACCGGACGAGACCTCGGGGTCGCCCGTGGCGAGCTGCCGGGCGTTCCTGTTGCGCCTGGCGGCGGTGCTGGAGGCGGTCCCCGAGATCGCCGACGTGGTGCTCAACCCGCTGATCGTCGGTGCCGAGGGGGCCTGGGTGGTGGACGCCTCGGTGCGGGTGGCGCCCTACCGCTGGGACCCGGCGCCGCCGGTGCGACGGGTCACCTGAGCCGGCCTACCCTCGGGTGGCGCACATCCGGACGGCACTGTCAGTCGCGGAGCCAGACTGGGGTGCGCTGGCCCCATTCACCATTCTCACTGGCAGTCGAGCCTGCGTAGCAGCGCCCGAGCGTCGCTCACGATGCGGAACCGCTGGGCGTGGAACGCCTGCACGTCCTCAGGTTCGTGGCGGTGACGATCGGGATGGTGGCGCTTGACGAGCTGGCGGTACCGCGCCTCGACCTGCTCTGCCGTCGCGCCGGTAGGCAGCTCGAGGGCCGCGTAGGCTGCGTGGACATCGTGCGTGCGGGGACGGTCGAGCGCGGCCTGCTGCTCCACCCGCTCGCTCTCTCGGTAGACCTGCGCGGGATCCCAGTAGGAGTGCGACCGGCCCGGGGGATGGGTGCCGTCGGCCTCGGCGATGGTCTGGCGGGCCGAGCGGCGCTTCTCCCGCAGGCGCTCGGCCCACGCCGCGTACCGTTCGGCCTGCTCGTCGCGGGGGCCGGCTCCGCCGAAGACGTCGCCCAGCGAGCGGAGGGGATTCTCATCGCCGGCACCCACCGGCTCGGGCTCCGGGCGCGTGGCGCCGAGCCGGCCCACCCGCTCGGCGGTGTCGGCTCCGGCCGTCGGCCGACCTCGTCGCCATCGTGGCCGTGACGGCTTCGGCACGGCATCCCTCCCTCCACCGGGAGCCACCTGTGACGGGGCTCGCCCTCCCGGTGAGCCAAAGGATAGGGCACGTCCGTCGCTGGGGCGGTGTTCCGGGCCACTCAGCGGGCATCGCTGTGCGCGACCCGCGGTTCTCGCGGCAGCCCGAGGAGGCGTTCGGCGAGGATGTTGCGCAGGATCTGGGTGGTGCCGCCCATGATCGTGTACCCGGGCGCGTAGCACACGTTGCGGGCCACCCGGCCCCACACCAGGGCGTCGGCGCCGGCCACCCGGGCGCAGAACGCCGCCACCCGCTGCTCCAGCTCGGTGCAGAACGTCTTGGTCGCCGCCGAGAACCCAGGTGGCGCCTGGCCGAGCACCTCCCGCAGCACCAGGTGCCGCCCGATGGTGTAGCCGGTCTCGATCGCGGCCACCTCCTGGCGGACCCGCGGGTCGGTGAGGTCCGCTCGTGGACGCAACTCGTCGTAGAGGGCCCGGTTGCTGACCAGCCGGTCGATGCCGCCCCGCTCGTGCTCCATCTGGCGCATCACCTGCCGGAAGCTGCCGTTCTCCTGGCCGACCAGCAGCTCCCCCGGTACCCGCACCCCGTCGAAGCGCACCTCGCAGAAGTGCCGGTTGCCGGTCATGTCGGTGATGGGGGTGACCGACACGCCTGGCAGGCGCATGTCGACGATCAGCTCCGAGAGCCCGGCGTGGGCGGGGGCGTCGGGATCGGTGCGGGCCACCAGGTAGCACCAGTCGGCATCCGCCGCCCCGCTGGTCCAGATCTTCGTGCCCTCCACCACCCAGCAGTCGCCGTCCCGCCGGGCCCGGGTGCGGATCGACGCCACGTCCGAGCCGGCGTCGGGCTCGCTCATGCCGATGCACCACGCGGAGCGACCGGCCACGATCTCGGGCAGGAACCGCTTGCGCTGCTCGGGAGTGCCGAACTGCAGCAGGGTGGGGCCGATCTGGCGGTCGGCGAACCAGGAGGTGGCGATGGGCGCACCGCCCGCGATGAGCGCCTCGAAGACCACGAACCGCTCCAGCGGGCTGCGTCCGTGCCCGCCTTCCTCCACCGGCCAGGTCATGCCCAGCCACCCGCGCTCGCCCAGTTCGAGGGACAGCTCGCGGGAGGCGCCCACGATCCAGGCGTCCTCGGGCACCGCGACCCGCGCCCGCCACTCGGCTGCCAGCCGGCGGGCCTCATCCTGGAGGGGCAGCAGCTCGACGGGCAGCGCGAAGTCCATGCGGGCATGCTGGCACGCCCCGCCGGGCGCACCGAACCTGCGGGGGCGTGCCGAGCCCACCGGGCGTCCCGAGCTCAGGGGGTATGCCGAGCGGCGTTGCCGGCTGGTGACCCCGCTAAGGTCGCCGGCCGTGCGTGCCGTTGTGCTCGAGTCGTACGGGGGGCCCGAGGTCCTGACCGTCCGGGAGGTGCCCGACCCGGTGCCCGGCCCCGAGGAGGTGGTGGTCGAGGTCGTGGCCACCGCGCTGAACCGTGCTGATCTCCTGCAGCGCCGGGGGCGCTATCCCGGGCCGCCGATGGCCTACGAGATTCCGGGTATGGAGCTGAGCGGGCGGGTGTCGGCGCTCGGGGAGCGGGTGAGCATGTGGCGGCCGGGTGACGAGGTGATGGGCATCGTGGGCGGCGGGGCCTACGCCGAGCGGATCGCGGTGCACGAGCGCCAGCTCATGGCCGTGCCCCGCTCGGTGGGCGTGGCCGACGCCGCGGCCATCCCCGAGGTGTGGATCACCGCCTACGACGCGCTCGTGTCCCAAGGTGGGCTCACATCTGGCCGGACCGCGTTGGTGCACGCCGGGGCGTCCGGTGTGGGCACCGCCGCCATCCAGATCGCCAAGGCCATCGGGGCCCGGGTGATCGTCACGGCCTCGGCGGGGAAGCTGGCGAGTTGCCTGGAGCTGGGCGCCGACGCGGCGGTCGACTACCGCAGCGAGGACTTCGTCGCCCGCTGCGGGGAGCTGACCGGCGGCAGTGGTGTCGACGTGGTGCTCGACGTGATCGGCGGCGACTACGTGAGCCGCAACCTCGAGGCCCTCCGCACGGGTGGGCGCATCGTGCAGGTGGGCGTGATGGCCGGTGGGGTGGTCCAGCTGGACGTGGGCAAGATGCTGCCCAAGCGGGCCAGCCTCATCGGCACCGTGCTGCGCCCCCGCCCGCTGGAGGAGAAGATCGGGCTGACCCGGCGGTTCGCGGCGGAGATCCTCCCGCTGTTCGACGAGGGGCGGTGCCGGCCGGTGATCGACTCGCGCTTCCCGCTGAGCGAGATCGCCGCTGCGCACGAACGCATGGAGGCCAACGCGAACGTCGGCAAGATCGTCATCGACGTGGCCCCGACGCTTGATGATCAGGCGTGATCGGCGCCGGCCTGCCGGGCCCGGGCCCGCGAGCCCGATCGCGCCGGTCGGGACCGTGGCGGGAGGGCCACGTCGGTCAGCCGGGCTTTGAACACCGTCACCGCCTGGCCCCCGAGCTTCACCCGCTCGTCTCGCAACCCGACCCGCACCACCCCACCCCGGGCCGACGCCTGGTGGGCGAGCAGGTCCTCCTTGCCCAGGCGCGGCGCCCAGTAGGTGGCCAGCGTGCAGTGCGCGGAGCCCGTCACCGGGTCCTCCGGGATGCCGTAGCGGGGCGCGAAGTAGCGGGACACGATGTCGTAGAGCCCTTCGCCCACCGACGTGACGACCACGCTGGCTGCCTCGGCCTCCCGGAGCGCATCCATGTCGGGTCGCACCGCCCGAACGTGCTCGGGCGAGGCGAGCTCGATGACCACGTTGTGGTTGCCCACCGCCGACCCGACCACCTGCCCGTGGTCGAGTCCGAGCGCCTCCACGACCCCGGCCGGTGGCGGGACAGGGTGGGTGGGGTCGGCCGGGAAGTCGAGCTCGATCCAGCCGTCCGCGGCGCGGGCGGCGGTGAGCTCGCCGGAACGGGTGGCGAAGCGCAGCAGCGGCCGCTCGACGCTGCGGTGCTCGTAGAGGTAGTGAGCGGCGGCGAGGGTGGCGTGGCCGCACAGGTCGACCTCCACCGTGGGGGTGAACCACCGCAGGCTCCATCCCGGTTCACCGCCGGGCAGCTCGAGCGGCACCAGGTACGCGGTCTCGGAGAGGTTCATCTCGAGCGCCAGCTCCTGCATCCACTCGTCCTCGGGGACCCGGTCGAGCAGGCAGATCGCGGCGGGGTTGCCGCGGAAGGCGCGGTCGCAGAAAGCGTCGATCTGGACCAGCTCGGGCCTCAAGCGGAGGCCTTGCGCTGGTCCATCGGCACGTAGTCGCGGACCGGCTCGCCGTCGTAGAGCTGGCGGGGCCGGGCGATGCGCTCGTTGCGGTCGAGCAGCTCGATCCAGTGCGCCAGCCAGCCGGACATGCGGGGGATGGCGAACAGCACGGTGAACATCTCGATGGGGAAGCCCATCGCCTGGTAGATGAGGCCCGAGTAGAAGTCGACGTTCGGGTAGAGCCGCCGGCTGGTGAAGTACTCGTCGGACAGGGCCACCTCTTCGAGTTTGAGCGCGATGTCGAGCAGCGGGTTCTTGCCGGTGACCTCGAAGACCTTGTCCGCCGTCTCCTTGATGATCTTGGCCCGGGGGTCGTAGTTCTTGTAGACCCGGTGGCCGAAGCCCTGCAGGCGGCCCTTGCCGGCCTTGACGTCTTCGATGAAGGGCTGGACGTTGTCCATCGAGCCGATGCGGGTGAGCATCCGGATCACCGCCTCGTTGGCGCCGCCGTGGCGGGGCCCGTAGAGGGCGGTGGCCGCGGCCGCGGCGCAGCTGTAGGGATCGGCGTGCGCGCTACCGGCGACCCGCATCGCGGTCGTGCCGCAGTTCTGCTCGTGGTCGGCGTGCAGGATGAACAGGATGTCGAGGGCTCGGGCCAGCACCGGATCGGCCTCGTAGCGGGGCTCGGCCACTTTCCACATCATCGACAGGAAGTTCGAGGTGAAGTCGAGGCTGTTGTCGGGGTAGACGAAAGGCATGCCCACGCTGTGGCGGTGGGCGCCGGCAGCCAGGGTGGGCATCTTGGCGATGAGGCGGATCACCTGCTTGTAGCGGGACTGCTCGTCGAAGATGTCCTTCGCGTCCGGGTAGAAGGTCGAGAGCGCGGCGAGGGTCGAGACCAGGATGCCCATGGGGTGGGCGTCGTGGTGGAAGCCCTCCATGAAGCGCTTGCGCACGTTCTCGTGGATGAAGGTGTGGTAGGTGATGTCGTGCTTCCACACCTCGTACTGCTCGGGGGTCGGCAGCTCCCCGTGGATGAGCAGGTACGCCACCTCGAGGTAGGTCGACTGTTCGGCGAGCTGCTCGATCGGGTAGCCGCGGTAGCGGAGGATGCCGGCTTCGCCGTCGAGCTCGGTGATGGCGCTCGCCGCGGCGGCGGTGGTGCTGAAGGAGGGGTCGTAGAACCAGATCCCCGGTAGCAGCTTCGACCACTCCCTGGCATCCACCCCGCCGTTCACGATCGGGATCTCGATCGACTCGCCGGTGCGGTTGTCGATGATGGTCACGCTGTCGGCCACGGCGGCTCCTCGGCTCCTTCGGTCGTTATGGGTGTTCTCGGCAGGGCTCTCCTGACCTTCTCCTTCACCTGGCAGCCTACCGGCCCGGATCACAAGGGGCCGTTGTCATGGGCCCGGGAGACGATCCGTTCCCGCTTGCTGGCCAGCAGCTCGAGCGCCGCGGCCAGCTCCCGGCGGGTGTGAGCCGGGTCGATGACCGCGTCGATGAAGCCTCGCTCGGCGGCCACGTAGGGGTTGAGCAGGCGGGCCTCGTAGTCGGCTTCGAGCTCCGCCCGTCGCTGCGGGTCGGTCTCCCGGCGGTGGAGGATCTCGACGGCCCCCCGGGCGCCCATCACCGCGATCTGGGCGCTCGGCCAGGCGAGGGCGATGTCGTTGCCCATGCGCTTGGAGTCCATGACGATGTAGGCCCCGCCGTAGGACTTGCGGAGGGTGACCGAGACCCGGGGGACCGTGGCCCGGGCGTAGGCGAAGGCGAGCTGCGCCCCTTTGCGGATCATGCCCCGCCACTCGAGGTCCTTGCCCGGATAGAAGCCGGGGGTGTCCACCAGGGTGACGATCGGCAGGTTGAACGCGTCGCAGAAGGCGACGAAGCGGGCGCCCTTCTGCGAGGCGGGGATGTCGAGGGTGCCGGCGATCATGGACGGCTGGTTGGCCACGATGCCCACCGGCCGTCCACCGATCGACCCCAGCCCGGTGACGAGGTTCGCCGCCCAGCCGGCGCGCAGCTCGAGCAGCTCCCCATCGTCGAGCAGGGCCCGGGCCAGCTCCCGCACGTCGTAGCTGCCGGTGGGTGAGGCCGGGATGAGCTCGGCCAACCCTGCTGTCGGGCGGTCGCTGGGGTCGCCGGTGGGCAGCAGCGGCGGTAGCTCGTCGGTGCTCGACGGTAGGTACCGGAGCAGCTCCCCGATTGCGTCGAGGGCCGCGGTCCGGTCCGCGACCACGAGGGAGGCCACGCCGCTGGAGCGGGCGTGCGCCCCGGGGCCGCCGAGCGTGTCGGTGGTGATCGGCACTCCGGTGAACTCCCGGACCATCCGCGGGCCGCTCACGAACGCGTACGCCTCGCTGGTCATCACCACCTGGTCGGCCAGACCGAGCAGCAACGCCGGGCCCGACACCGCGGGGCCGGTGACCGCGAACAGCAAGGGCACGATCCCCGAGCAGGCAACCAGGGCCCGGGCGGCTCGCCCCCAGCCCGCGAGCGCCGCCACCCCCTCGTGCACCAG
>NZ_DAIUCK010000068.1:0-18068 GCF_036846205.1 Rhabdothermincola sp.
CGTCCGGGCCGGGTGGGGGTCGGTACGATGCCCGCCGTGACCGAGGCCGCGCGCGATCCCGCCGAGCGCGTCGAGGAGCTCCGCCGGCAGATCCGCCACCACGACCGCCTCTACTACGAGCTGGACGCGCCGGAGATCCCTGACGCGGATTACGACGCGCTGGTGCGTGAGCTGCGCGCGCTGGAGGACGAGTACCCCGACCTGCGCACCCCCGACTCACCGACCCAGCGGGTCGGTGGCGCGCCGTCACCCGCGTTCGCTCCGGTCGTGCACCGGGTGCCGATGATGTCGCTCGACAACGCCTTCGACGAAGCGGAGCTGCAGGCGTGGGGGGCCCGGTTGCAGCGCCGGCTGGCCGAGCTCGGCGACGGTCAGCGGGTCCATTTCGTGTGCGAGTTGAAGATCGACGGTGTGGCGATCTCACTGCGGTACGAGCACGGCGAGTTGGTGCAGGCCGCGACCCGAGGCGATGGCCGGGTCGGTGAGGACGTGACCGCCAACGCGCGGGTGGTGCGTGACATCCCCGATCGGCTCGAGGGTGCGCCGCCCGTGCTCGAGGTGCGGGGCGAGATCTACATGCCCATCTCGGTGTTCGAGCGGATCAACAAGGCGCAGGTCGAGGCCGGCCAGCGCACGTACGCCAACCCCCGCAACACCGCGGCGGGCTCGCTGCGCCAGAAGGACCCGTCCGTCACCGCCACCCGGGAGCTGTCGTTCTGGAGCTACCAGCTCGGTGAGGTGCAGGGAGGGCCGGCGTTCGCCACACACCACGAGACCCTGGCGTGGCTGCGCGACCTCGGCTTCCCGGTGAACCCCGAGATCACCGTGCTCGAGGAGCTTCCCGCCGTCTACGAGTTCTGCCAGCGCTGGGAGGCGAACCGGCACTCGCTGCCCTACGAGATCGACGGTGTCGTGGTGAAGGTCGACGAGCTCGACGTGCGAGAGCAGCTCGGTTCCACGAGCAAGGCACCACGCTGGGCGATCGCCTACAAGTTCCCACCGGAGGAGCGCACGACGCTGCTCAAGGACATCATGGTCTCGATCGGTCGCACCGGCCGAGCCACGCCGTTCGCGGTGCTTGAGCCGGTCTTCGTCGGCGGGTCCACGGTGGGTCTCGCCACCCTCCACAACGAGGACCAGGTGCGGGAGAAGGACGTGCGGCCGGGTGACATCGTGATCGTGCGCAAGGCGGGTGAGGTCATTCCCGAGGTCGTGGGCCCGGTGCTCGCGGACCGGCCGAAGGGCCTGCGTCCATGGAGGTTCCCGAAGCGGTGCCCGGTGTGCGGCACCGAGCTGGTCCGCTTGGATGGCGAGGCCGACCGCCGGTGCCCCAACGAGCAGTGCCCGGCCCGGGTGGCGGGAGCGATCGAGCACTTCGCGTCGCGGGGGGCGATGGACATCGAGGGCCTGGGCGAGCAACGGGTGCGCCTGTTCCAGCAGCTCGGCATGGTGCACGACGTGGCCGATGTGTACCACCTCGACTACGAGCGGCTGCGGTCCCTCGAGGGCTTCGGTGAGGTGTCGGTGGCGAACCTGCGCAACGCGATCGAGGCGTCCAAGTCGCGGCCGCTCGCGAACCTGCTGGTGGGGTTGAACATCCGCCATCTCGGTCCCGCGGGCGCGGAGGCTCTCGCCCGTCACTTCGGCCATCTCGACCGCCTGCTCGACGCGTCGGTGGAGGAGATCGCATCGGTGGACGGCATCGGGCCGGTGATCGCCGAGAGCGTGCACGAGTGGTTCGCGAACCCCGCCAACCGGCGCATCGTCGAGAAGCTGCGAGCCGCGGGGGTGAACTTCGAGGGGCCTCGGGTTGAGCAGGTGCCCCAGACACTGGCGGGCATGTCGGTGGTCGTCACCGGCACCCTGGCGAACTACAGCCGGGAGCGCGCCGAGGAGGTGATCAAGGCGCACGGGGGCAAGGCGCCGGGGTCGGTGTCGACGAAGACCACCGCGCTCGTCGTGGGTGAGGGACCCGGCGCCGCGAAGCTGACCAAGGCCAGGGAGCTCGGGGTCCCGATCCTCGACGAGGCAGGCTTCGAGCATCTGCTCGCGACCGGGGAGCTGCCATGACCATCGAGGCGATCGTGTTCGACTTCGGAGGGGTGTTCACCCCGTCGCCGTTCGACGCCCTCCGAGCCGTCGGCGAAGAGGTGGGTGCGACCTTCGAGGATGCGCTCGACATCGTGTTCGGCCCGTACGACCGCGACACCGACCACCCCTGGCACCGCTGCGAGCGAGGCGAGCTGGATCTCGAGACGGCGAGAGCGGAGATCCGTGCCCTGGGGTCGGCTCGGGGCCTGGAGATCGAGCTGTACGACCTGCTCAAGTACCTGGCCAGCGATGACGGGGGCGTGCGCACCGCGGTCGTGGAACGCACCCGCCGCCTGCGGGAGCAGGGCTACCTCACCGGTCTGGTAACCAACAACGTCGCCGAGTTCCGCGAGTACTGGCGGGCGATGTTGCCGGTCGACGAGCTGTTCCATGCCGTCGTCGACTCCAGTGAGGTGGGCCTGCGCAAGCCCGACCCGGCCATCTACGAGTTGGCGCTCGAGCGGCTCGGTGGCGTCGCGCCGGAGCGGGCGGTGTTCCTCGACGACTATCCGGGCAACGTGGAGGCGGCTCGCCGGGTGGGCATGCACGGCGTCGTGGTGGGCAGCGACCCCGCCGGTGCGCTGGCGGAGCTCGAAGTGCTGCTCGACGCCGCTACACCACGGTGAAGCACCAGGTGCGCACGTCCACCGAAGTGGGGTTCTCGACCGGCCAGAGGTGCGCGGTCAGGCAGGTCTCTCCTGCCGGCCAACGCTCGTAGGCCCGGCCCGGCCCCGGGGTGAAGGTGACGGTGTTCAGACCCCGCTCCACCACGACCTGATCGAGGGGCAGGGGCACCCCGTTCACCGACAGCTCCGCCTGGTAACCGGGAGCCAGGTCGATGCCGACGGTGGCCTGCTGGACGATCTGCGAGTCGTCGCTGGGGATGAGCGCCTCCACGCCTCCACCGGCCTGGCTCGGTGATCCTCCCTCGCCCACCACGACCAGCACCGCCACCGCCCCGGCGACCACCGCCGCCACGAGCGCGCCGACCCCCCACAGCCAGCGTGGGTACTGGACGCGGACCGGTCGGGCGGAGCTGGCGGTGGGGTCGGGGTGATCGTTCACACCGTCATTGTGTCGGGTCCACTCCGGGTCGGGACCGCAGCCGACGGGGTTGGAGGCCGCCGCTGGGCTGGGGTGATGGTCGCCCCGCGGGTACGCGAATGACAGGCCTGTAACTACTACGTTGGAACGGTGGCCATCTCCCGCATGGTCGACCGGGTCGGTCAGGTGCTCGGAGGGCGCTACCGGTTGGTCGCCCCCATCGGCACCGGCGCGTCCGCGTCCGTGTACCTGGCCGACGACGTGACCTTGCGCCGGCGGGTGGCGGTGAAGATCCTGCACGACGCGCTGGCCGACGATGCGGCCTTCCTCAAGCGGTTCCGGGCCGAGGCCCAGGCGGCCGCGGCCATGAACCACCCGCACGTCATGGCGGTCTTCGACTGGGGCCAGGACGACGTGCCCTACCTGGTCACCGAGTACCTCGGGGGTGGCAGCCTCCGGGGGATGCTCGACCTCGGGCGTCGACTCGACCCCGCCCAGGCGCTGCTGGTCGGCCTGGAGGCGGCCCGCGGGCTGGAGTACGCGCACCGGCGGGGCTTCGTGCACCGCGACATCAAGCCCGCCAACCTGCTCTTCGACGAGGAGGGGCGGCTGCGCATCGCGGATTTCGGCTTGGCGCGGGCGCTCGCGGAGGCGGCCTGGACCGAACCCATGGGCGCGGTGCTGGGCACCGCCCGGTACGCCTCTCCCGAGCAGGCGCGGGGCGTCACCCTCGACGGGCGCAGCGACGTGTACTCCCTCGGTCTGGTGCTCATCGAGGCCGTCACCGGCGAGGTGCCCTTCTCGAGCGACACCACCCTGGGCACCCTGATGGCCCGGGTCGACCGGCCGCTCGCGGTGCCCGAGGCCCTGGGCCCGCTGGTGCCCGCGCTCGAACGGGCCGGCGAGCCCGACCCGGCCCGCCGGGTCGACGCGGCCGGCTTCGCCGAGTTGCTGATGGCGGCCGCGTCCGAGCTCGAGCGTCCCGCGCCGCTGCCGCTGGCCGGTGCGATGGCGGTGGACCTGGCCGGGGGTGACGATCGTGATCCCACCACCCAGTTCGTGGCCGAGCGCCGGGTGCTGGGCGAGCTCGAGCCCGAGATCATGACCGCCCCACCCGGCACCACCACCGACGGCATCACGATCCTGCACGAGGGCGACGGCCAGCCCGAGACCCGCCGGGTCGAGCGCTCGCCGGCCGTGGCTCCGGGCCCGGCTCGGGAGCGGCGGCGTCGCTGGCCCGTGGTGCTGGGGGTGCTCCTGCTGCTCGGTGCGCTGGCCGGCGCGGGCGCCTACTGGTGGTTCGAGGTCCGCGAGGTCGCCCACGCCGTACCGGATCTCGTTGGCACGAACGTGGCCGACCTCGAGAGCGCGACCGCCGGCACGGGCTGGGTGGTGGAGCGCACCGACACCCGCCAGGACGGCACGGTGCCAGGCCAGATCGTGTCCCAGGACCCGGCGGCGGGCACCTCGCTCGTCGAGGGTGGCGTGCTGCGGGTCACGGTCTCGCTGGGTCCCACCCTGGTGGCGGTGCCCACGAACCTGCTGGGCATGCCCCTGTCGGAGGCCGAGGCCCAGCTCGCGGCCGCCGGCCTGGCGGTGGGTGAGGTGACGAAGGTGCCGAGCGAGGACGTCCCGGCCGGAGTGGTGGTGGCGCTCGGTGACAACGTCCCGGTGGAGTTGCCCAAGGGTGATCGGGTGCCGCTGGTGGTGTCGGGGGGACCCCTGCCGCGCACCGTGCCCGACGGGCTCATCGGCCAGACCGCGGATGCGGCTCAGGCCCGGCTGGAGGAGCTGCGGCTGGTGGTCAAGCGGGTGCCGCGCTCCGATGAGACCGTTCCCGCGGGCGTCGTGCTCGAGGTCGATCCGGGTGCCGGCACGATGGTGGCCCGCGACTCCACGGTGACCCTGGTGGTGTCGAGCGGGCCGCCGACCATCCCGGTGCCGGACGTGCGCGGCCTCTCCGCGGTCGAGGCGGCCAAGCGGCTGGAGGGCGCCGGACTGGTGGTGTCGTCCACCCAGGGCTCCCCGGCCAAGCCGGTCACCGGCACCAATCCGTCGGCGGGCACGCAGGTGCGCCGGGGCAGCTCCGTGGTGATCATCACAAGCTGACCGCCCACGCGCCTCCCACGCGCCTCTCGGAACTGTTCATCCCGGCGCGGTCGACAGCCGCGGATCCATGAACAGTTCGCCCACCACTCCCGAACTGTTCATCCCGGCGCGGTCGACAGCCGCGGATCCATGAACAGTTCGGTGAGGGATTCGGCGCAGGGATCTGCCGGGAGAGTGGTGCAGGTCGTGATTGACCGAGCGGTCAAGTTATGGTGGCGAGCGTGCCTCCCGACCCCTCCACGACCGCCGCGGACGAGGCCGGGCAGCTCACCGTCGAGGCGCCGGGAGCCGACGAAGTCGCCATCGTGCCGTGGCCCCTGCTGTGGCGGGACCGCTTCCGCCGGCGGGCCGAGACCAGCGATCGCTATCCGTGGATCGTGCTCATCGCGGCGCTGTTCGGGTTGCTCTCGGTCGGTTTCCTCATCACCGTGCTGTCGGTCTCGATCACCCGCATCGCCGAGGATCTCGACACCACCCCGGACGTCCTCACCTGGATGATCACCGGCCCGATCCTGGCCTACGCGGTGATCGGTCCCGCCGCGGGCAAGCTCGCCGACCTCTTCGGCGGCCGGCGGGTCTACCTCATCAGCATCATGGGTGTGGGCGTGTCGGCTGCGCTCACCGCGGCGGCATGGAACGCAGGATCGCTCATCGGCTTCCGGGTGCTCGGCGCAGCGCTCGGGGCGGCGATCGGGCCGGCGTCGATCTCGATGATCAACAAGCTGTTCCCGCCGCACCGGCGGGCGCTGGCACTGGGCTACTGGTCGCTCGTCGCCGCCGGGGGACCCATGCTCGGCGTGGTGATCGGCGGGCGGGCGGTCGAGGCGTGGGGGTGGAGGCTGATCTTCGAAGCGCAGGTGCCGCTTTCCCTGCTGGCCCTGGTCGTCGGGTTCCTGGTGCTGCCCGAGACCGAGCGGCGCCACGACGTCCGCTTCGACGCCGCCGGCTCCGCGGTGCTCGCCCTCGCCGTCGGGGCGCTGCTCCTCGGCCTGAACCGCGGTCCGGTGCTCGGCTGGAGCAGCTCGCTCGTGGTGGGAGCGTTCGTCGTGTCGGCGCTGGCGTCGGTGGGGTTCGTGCTGGTCGAGCGGCGGGTGCGGCACCCGCTCGTGCCGTTGCGCTACTTCCGGCGGGCGAACTTCGCGTTCCCGATCGCCAACCAGTTCTTCGCCAACTTCGCGTACATGGGCGGCTTCATCATCACCCCGCTGTTCCTGCAGAGCGTGTTCGGCTACGGCGAGGCCCGCACCGGGGACCTCATGGCCCCGCGGCCGCTGGCCTTCGCGATCGCCGGGCCCGTCGCCGGCTGGGTCACGGTGCGCATCGGCGAGCGGACCAACGCCGTGATCGGTGCCTCGCTGATCACCGCCTCCATGCTCGGTTTGGCCCTGGTCCAGCCGAGCTCCTCGGACTGGCTGATCGTCGGCGCGCTCGTACTGTCCGGGGTGGGGATGGGCACCTGTGCGCCGGCCATGGCCGCCGCGGTGGCCAACGCAGTGGACGAGGTCGATCTCGGGGTGGTGGCGGCGGCCCAGCAGATGGTCGCCCAGGTCGGGGTGGTGGCCGGCATCCAGATCCTCCAGACCGTGCAGGCGGCCCGCGAGCCGGTGGCCGGTCTGGTCGGCTCGTACCACGCGGCGTTCCTCGCCGGGGCGATCGCCGCGGGCCTGGGGGTGCTGTCCGCGCTGTTCGTGCGCAGTACCCACCGGGACCGGGCGCCCGAACGCGAGCGGGGCGCCCCGGAGGGCGCCCCGCCGGCCTTGGTCGTCACCGCTCGTCGGTGACGCAGCCTCCACGGACTGATCAGCGGCTCAGGCCGTGATCTCTTTGATTTTCTCGGCGATGGCCTGAGCGTTCGGGTCCGGCACGCCCTGCTGCATCGCCATCAGCTTGGTCATGTCGCCCTGGACCTTGACCTTGCCGGCCATGAACGCCTGCATGCCTGCCTGTGGGTTCTGGTCGACGAAAATGGCCTTGGCGGTCTCCCAGTCGACGGTCACGGTCAGATCGGGGTTCTCGAGATGACCGAGGTCCATCTTGAGCTCGCCGTCGGAGGTGTCCATGTGCACATGGATCTCCTCGCCGCCGTTGAACGGCGCGTCGGTGATGATCTGGTTCATCCGCACGATGTGTGCGGGGGGGTTCGCTGGCGCCGGCGCCTCGTCACGGATCTTCTTCGCTGCTTCGATCCACTCGGGGCTGAGGAACTCGTACTTCTCGGCCACGGACACTCCTTCTGTGACTCTCTCTGCGCTGCCCACACCGGCCACGGACCGTTGCCGGAGCTGCCGCCACTGGCGGCGGGGGACACGGTAGCGCAGGTGCCCCGAGCTTGCTTGACCGATCGGTCAAGATTGGATCGGGGCTCCAGTCCAGCGCCGGCAGCTGCCGGCGCTTGTACCCTCGCCGTCGGTGAGCCCGGAGGTGAGCCCGGAGGTGAGCCCGGAGGTGAGCCGGGAGGTGAGGCTGCGGTGAGCGCGGGACGCGACCAGCGGTTGGCGACCCGCCAGCGGAACCCGAAGTGGCAGCGTCCGCCGTTGCTCATCGACATGGCGGCGTGCATCAACTGCGACACCTGCATCCGCCACTGTCCGCCACCGTTCGGCGCCATCTTCAACCACGGGATCGACGTCGTCATCATCCCCGAGCTGTGCTCGGGCTGCGGGGAATGCGTCGACCCCTGCCCCGTCGACTGCATCCACCCCGACCCGGACTGGTCGCCCGCACCCGACGACTGGTGGGACGAGCCGGCCCTTCGCGACCCGTACCGCTAGCCGTTCGCGGAGGCCGCGCGCCGATCCTACGATGGGTCGCCTATGTCCGAGCCGATCTCGCGGGCCGACGTCGCGCACGTGGCGCGGCTGGCCCGCCTCTCGCTGACCGACGATGAGCTGGACCTGTTCACCGGGCAGCTCGCCGCGGTGCTCGACCACGCCCGGGATGTCGAAGCGCTCGACCTCGACGACGTTGAGCCCACGACTCACCCCTATCCCTTGGCCAACGTCTTCCGTGACGACGAGGTCGCACCGGGCGTCGATCGCGACGAGGTGCTCGCCCAGGCGCCGGCTGTCGAGGACGGGCGTTTCCGGGTTCCCCCGATCCTGGGGGAGGAACCGTGAGCGCGCACGAGCTGGCCGCGGCGATCCGAGCCGGCGAGCGCTCGGCTCGAGACGTGCTCGACGAGCACCTCGCGACCATCGAGGCCCGTGAGCCGCAGATCCACGCGTTCAACCTCGTGCTGGCCGACGAGGCCCGAGCGGCGGCGGAGGCGATCGACCGGCGGGTGGCGGCAGGCGATGACCCGGGGCCGCTGGCCGGCGTGCCGGTGGCGTTGAAGGACAACCTCTGCACCCGGGGCACGCCCACCACCTGCTCGTCGCGCATCCTCGAGGGCTGGTGCCCCCCCTACGACGCCACCGTGGTGAAGCGGCTGCGGGCCGCTGGCGCGGTCATCGTCGGCAAGACCAACCTCGACGAGTTCGCGATGGGCAGCTCGACGGAGAACTCCGCTTTCGGCCCGACCCGCAACCCCCACGACGAGACGAGGGTGCCCGGCGGCTCGAGCGGTGGCAGCGCGGCGGCGGTCGCCGCAGGTTTCGTCCCGGTCGCGCTCGGCTCCGACACCGGCGGATCGATCCGCCAGCCGGCCGCGCTGTGCGGCGTGGTGGGGGTGAAGCCCACCTACGGGCTCGTGTCGCGCTACGGCCTGGTCGCGTTCGCGTCGTCGCTGGACCAGATCGGGCCGCTGACCACCACCGTGGCGGACGCGGCGCTGGTGCTCGAGGTCATCGCCGGCCACGACCCGCGTGACAGCACCTCGATCCCCGAACCGGTCCCGGCCCTCTCCGCGGTGCTCGACCACGGGGTCGAGGGTCTGCGCATCGGTGTGGTGTCCGAGCTGCTGGGCGAAGGGGTTGCCGCGGACGTGGCGGCGCGGGTCCACGCCGCCGCCGACGCGCTGGCACGCGCAGGGGCGACGGTCGAGCCGGTGTCGGTGCCCGCGGTCACCTACGGGCTGTCCGCGTACTACCTCATCGCCCCGGCGGAGGCGTCGAGCAACCTCGCCCGCTACGACGGGGTGCGCTACGGGCCACGGGTCGACGGGGCGACCACCGGGGAGATGATGACCGCCACCCGCACCCGCGGGTTCGGGGCCGAGGTCAAACGCCGCATCATGCTCGGCACGTACGCTCTCTCGGCCGGTTATTACGACGCCTACTACGGCAAGGCCCTGCGGGTGCGCACCCTCATCGGGCGCGATTTCGCCGCGGCCTACGAGCGCTACGACCTGCTCCTCTCGCCGACCTCGCCCACCACCGCGTTCCCCCTCGGTGACAAGACTGCTGATCCACTGTCGATGTACCTCTCCGACGTCTGCACGATCCCGAGCAACCTGGCTGGTCATCCCGCGGTGTCCGTGCCGTTCGGTACGGGAGCCGACGGGCTGCCCGTCGGGGTGCAGCTGCTGGCCCCGGCGCTGCACGAGGCGACCCTGTTCCGGGCCGCCGCCGTGCTCGAGCTGGCGAGGGAGGAGACGTCATGACCACCATCACCAGCGCGACCACCGGGCGCGAGTGGGAGTACGTGATCGGCCTCGAGGTCCACTGCGAGCTGGCCACGGCCACCAAGCTGTTCTGCTCGTGCCCGAACGAGTTCGGCGCCGAGCCCAACACCAACGTCTGCCCCGTGTGCCTGGGGCTCCCCGGTTCCCTCCCGGTGCTCAACCGCCGAGCGGTCGAGCTGGCGATGCGGCTCGGTCGAGCGCTGCACTGCACCGTGGAACCGTCGGTGTTCGCCCGGAAGAACTACTTCTACCCGGACATGCCGAAGGACTACCAGATCAGCCAGTACGACCAACCCACCAACGTCGACGGCTGGCTCGAGTTGGCCGATGGCACCCGGGTGGGCATCGAGCGGGCGCACATCGAGGAGGACACGGGCAAGAGCACCCATGTAGGTGGCGGCGGGCGCATCCACGAGGCCGGGTACTCGCTGGTGGACTACAACCGGGCCGGAGTGCCGCTGGTGGAGATCGTGTCCCGCCCCGATCTGCGCTCCCCGGACCAGGCCAAGGCGTACGTGAGCGAGCTGCGCGGCGTCCTGCTGGCCACCGGGGCGAGCGACGCGAAGATGGAAGAGGGGTCGCTGCGGGTCGATGCGAACGTGTCCGTGCGCCCGGTGGGCGAGACGTCGCTCGGCACCCGCTGCGAGATCAAGAACCTGAACTCGCTGCGCTCGTTGGGGCGGGCGATCGAGTACGAAGCCCGGCGCCAGATCGATCTGCTGGAGTCCGGCGAGCGGGTGGTGCAGGAGACTCGCCACTGGGACGAGGAGGGCGGGCGCACCCGTTCCGGGCGGTCCAAGGAGGAGGCCGAGGACTACCGCTACTTCCAGGAGCCGGACCTGGTGCCGCTGGTCCCCGATCCGGCGGGGATCGCCGCCATCGACGAGTCGATGCCGTTGCTCCCGGCCGACCGGCGGGCCCGACTGGCCGAGGCGGCCGGCGGGCCGTCGGCGGCCGCCACCGCGATCGCGATCGCGGTCGAACGCGGCTTGGACGAGCTGGCGCTGCAGGCCATCGCCGCTGGTGGCGACCCCGGGCGGGTGCTGACCCACATCGAGCACGACCTGGCGGTCGACGGGGCCGAGCGGCTCGATCCGGCATCGCTGGCCGCGCTGGTGCAGATGGAGGTCGAGGGCCAGCTCACGGCCACCCAGGCCAAGCAGGTGCTCGCCGAGATGGTGGAGACCGGCGGCGACCCGGGGGCGATCGCGCTCGCCCGGGGCTTCGAGGCCATGGACACCGCCGAGCTGGAGGCCGTGGTCGACGAACTCATCGCCGCGCACCCCGACGAATGGGACGAGTACGTCTCGGGTGACGACAAACGTCGGGGCAAGCTGACCGGCTTCTTCGTGGGTCAGGTCATGAAAGCCACCAAGGGCAAAGCCGATGGCAAGGTCGTCACCCGGCTCCTCGAAGATCGGCGCGCCGGCACGAACTAGGGTTTGCGCACCCCCGCCCGGGGGCTCGACGAAGGAGAGGTCCATGCGCAAGCTGGGTGCGCTGTTGCTCGCTGGTCTGTTGCTGGCCGGCCTGGTGGGTTGCAGCAGCAAGAAGAGCAGTACGACGGAAGCAGAGAGCCGGGAGGCGACCGAGAGCGCCGGCGAGAGCGGCAGCAGCAGCGGGGACGGCGGCAGCTCGTCCGGCGGCAGCTCGTCCGGCGGCGATACGTCGACGGATGAGCTCGACCTCAGCAAGCTCGGCGGGTTCGGGAACTGTGTGGAGATCGGCGCGGCCTACGCAAGCATCTACCTCAACGCGTTGGGAGCCGGAGACGAGCAGACCAAGGCGGAGCTGGAGAAGACGCTCGATCAGCTCAAGGGGGAAGTCCCCGAGGACGTGCGTGACGACCTCCAGGTGATCGCGGACGGGATCGCGCGGAGCAAGAACCTGGTCGAGGTCGGCGAGTTCTTCGACAGCGAGGAGTACACCAAGGCCAACGCCAACATCGAGCGCTACATCAACGAGCAGTGCGGCACCAGCGGGTGACCCCCGCTCACGGCCTCTGCCACTTGAACCGGTCAGCCGGGGTGCCGGGCGGTGCCCGGCCGGCTGGCCGGTTCGAGGAGGCGGTCCGCTGACCGGTCCGGGCCGACGACCACCCACCCCTCACCGGCGAACCGCAGTCCCAGGGTGAGCGCTCGCACGCCCATGAAGATCATCAGCGCGCCCCACAGCCAGCCGATCCCCCCGCCGTAGAGCAGCACGCCGACCGCCGCCGGGGCGAAGGCCATGACAGCCACCACCATCGCCCAGGCCAGGTAGCCGAGGTCACCCGCGCCGATCAGGATGCCGTCGAGCGCGAACACGAACCCGTTGAGCGGCTGCATGATCGCCACGAACACCAGCAGGAACGACGTGAGGCTGAGCACCAGGGGATCGCTGGTGAAGATCTCGGGGAGCGGCCCGCGGGCGAGGAAGATCCCGGCGCCGAGCACCACGCCGATCAGGACGCTCAGCTCGATCATCCGCCCTGCCGCGGCCCGGGCCAGATGTGGCTCGTCGGCGCCGAGGAACCGTCCGGTGAGCGCCTGGCCGGCGATGGCCAGCGCGTCGAGGGCCAGGGCGAGGAGGTTCCAGATCTCGAAGGCGATCTGGTGCGCGGCCACATCGGGGGAGCCGATCCGGGTGGCCACGACGGTGGCGAGGAGGAACGCGCCCCGCAGCGCGGCCGTGCGGACGAACAGGTCCCGGCCCACCACCGCCAACCGGCGGAGGCTGCTCGGGTCGGGTCGCAGGGGCACCGCGTGGCGGCGGACCGCACGCCGGACCCACAGGACGTACACCGCCGCCGAGCCCCACTGCGCGATCACGGTGGACAGCGCCGAGGCGCCGATGGCGAAGCCGAGCCCGGCGATGAGCACGAGCTCGAGGCCCAGGTTGAACGCCGCCGAGCACACGGCGACGAGCAGGGGGGTCCGGGTGTTCTGCAGGCCGCGCAGGTAGCCGGTGCCGGCGAGCACCACCAGCATGGCGGGCATGCCGAGCAGGCTGATGCGCAGGTAGGTCAACGCTTCGGTGCGCACCGTTCCGCCGGCACCCACGAGCGAGACCAGTGGCTCGGCGAGCACGTAGCCGGCAACGGCCAGGGCCACCCCGACGAGCACCGCCAGCCACATGCCCTGCACGGCTTCGTGGGCTGCCCGGCGCTCCTCGCCCGCCCCGAGCAGGCGGGCCACCGAGGCGGTGGTGCCGTAGGCCAGGAAGATGAAGAGCGAGTAGCCGATCAGCAGGATGCTGCTGGCCACGGCCAGGCCGGCGAGGGGCTCGGTGCCGAGGTGCCCGACCACCGCGGTGTCGGCGAGGACGTAGAGAGGCTCGGCCATCAGGGCACCGAGCGCGGGGAGGGCCAACCGCAGGATCTCGGCGTCGTGCGGATCGCGCCGCAACGGGTGTCTCACGGTACGTGGAGCATGAGTCGGAGCAGGGCCGGACGGGCAGGGAGGCGGGCCGGTCGGCCGGCGCGGGGTGCCGGCGGGGGAGGCTAACCTTCGGGGCATGACGAACCCGATGAAGCCCCGCTCGCACGAGGTCACCGAGGGTTTCGAGCGCGCGCCCGCCAGGGCCATGCTCCGAGCGGTGGGCATGACCGACGACGACTGGGACAAGCCCCAGATCGGGGTGTGCTCGTCGTGGAACGAGGTGACCCCCTGCAACCTGCCGTTGGACCGGCTGGCGAAGCGGGCCAAGGAGGGTGTGCGGGCGGCTGGCGGGTTCCCCATCGAGTTCACGACCATCGCAGTGAGCGACGGCATCTCGATGGGGCACGAGGGGATGCGGGCGTCGCTGGTCAGCCGGGAGGTGATCGCGGACTCGGTCGAGACCGTGATGCACGCCGAGCGCTTCGACGCCATGGTGACCTTCGCCGGTTGCGACAAGTCGCTACCGGGCATGCTCATGGCCGCGGCCCGCCTCAACCTGCCGTCGGTGTTCGTCTACGGCGGCTCGATCCTGCCCGGCAACTGCAACGGCCAGGTCCTCGACATCGTGTCGGTGTTCGAAGCGGTGGGGGCGCGCGCCGCGGGCGAGATCACCCAGGAGGAGCTCGACCAGATCGAGCGCAACGCCTGCCCCACCGAGGGGAGCTGCGGGGGCATGTTCACCGCGAACACCATGGCCTCGGTGGGTGAGGCGCTCGGCATGTCGCTGCCGGGCTCCGCGTCGCCCCCGGCGGTGGACCGCCGCCGCGACGACATCGCCCGGTCCAGCGGCGCGGCGGTCGTCGAGCTGCTGCGCCTCGGCATCCGGCCCCGGGACATCATGACCAAGGCCGCGTTCGAGAACGCCATCGCGGTGGTGATGGCGCTCGGCGGCTCGACCAACGCGGTGCTGCACCTGCTGGCGATCGCCAACGAAGCACGGGTCGAGCTCGAGCTGGACGATTTCAACCGGGTCGCGGCCCGGGTCCCGCACATCGCGGACACCAAGCCCCACGGCAAGTACCACATGACCGACATCGACCGCATCGGTGGGGTGCCGGTGGTCATGCGGGAGCTGCTCGAGGCCGGTCTGCTGCACGGTGACTGCCTGACCGTGACCGGCAAGACCGTGGCCGAGAACCTCGCCGCGCTCGATCCGCCCGCCCCGGACGGCGAGGTCGTGCACCCGGTGCGCGATCCCATCCACGAGGTCGGCGGCATCGCCGTGCTCACGGGCTCCCTGGCGCCGAAAGGCGCGGTGGTGAAGGTGGCCGGGTTGGACTTCGACCGCTTCGAAGGCGTGGCCCGGGTCTTCGACGGTGAGGCCGCGGCCATGGAGGCCATCCTGGCCGGGAGGATCAATCCCGGCGACGTCGTGGTCATCCGCTACGAAGGACCCAAGGGCGGGCCGGGCATGCGCGAGATGCTGGCCGTCACCGGCGCGATGAAGGGAGCAGGCCGGGGTGCCGACGCGGCGCTGGTGACCGACGGCCGGTTCTCCGGTGGCACCCACGGGTTCTGCGTGGGCCATGTGGCGCCCGAAGCGGTGGACGGCGGGCCGATCGCCTTCGTCGAGGACGGTGACCGCATCGTGATCGACGCCGACGCGCACACCATCGACCTGCTGGTCGAGCCGGCCGAACTCGAGCGCCGCCGGTCGAACTGGAAGTTGCCCGAGCCCCGCTACACCACCGGGGTGCTGGCCAAGTACGCCCGGCTGGCGCAGGGCGCGGAGCGGGGTGCGATCACCGAAGCCTGACACGGAGGTTGCCTCGGCGGTGGGGCCGTGGCACGCTGGTGGCGTCATGAGCATGCCCCGGGCCCTCGTAGTAGTCACCTAGCGCACGCCGCCCGAGCTTGCCGCGTGCGCGTCGTCGACCTCCCGATCGGGAGGTCGATGCAGTTTTCGGACCGGTACGGCAGCGCCCCGAGCGCCATCGCGAGACCCAGCACCGAGAGACCCCCACCGACAGGAGCAGTGAAGGAACGGAGATGACCACACCCAGCAGCGGCAGGCGGATGGACGGCGGCCGAGCCCTCATCAAGGCCCTGGAGATGGAGGGCGTCGAGACCATCTTCGGGCTCCCCGGCGGCGCCATCCTCCCCGTCTACGACCCGATCATCGACTCGCCGATCCGCCACATCCTGGTGCGCCACGAGCAGGGTGCGGGCCACATGGCCGAGGGATTCGCCCATGCCACCGGCCGGCCGGGGGTGGCCATGGTGACCAGCGGTCCGGCGGCCACCAACATCGTGACCCCGCTGTGCGACGCATACATGGACTCCGTGCCGATCGTGGTCATCACGGGGCAGGTGCCGTACGCGGCCATCGGCACCGACGCCTTCCAGGAGTGCGACACCACCGGCATCACCATGCCGGTCACCAAGCACAACTTCCTGATCAGCGACGCGCAGGACATCCCCCGGATCATCCGCGAGGCGTTCCACATCGCCACCACCGGTCGCCCCGGCCCGGTGCTGGTCGACGTGCCGAAGGACATCGTCGATCCGAAGAACCCCCGCTCAGCGATGGAGTGGTACTGGCCCGAGGAGGTTGACCTGCCCGGCTACCGCCCCGTGACCGCCGGCGACCCCGAGGCGATCCGCCGGGCGGCCGAGCTGATCCTCGCCTCGGAGCGACCGGTCATCTACGCGGGAGGCGGGATCCTCAAAGCCCGGGCTGCCGAGGCGCTGCGCGAGCTGGCGGAGCTGACGGGTATCCATGTGGTCACGACGCTCATGGCCCGGGGGGCGTTCCCGGACGACCATCCGCTGGCGCTGGGCATGCCCGGCATGCACGGCAACTACACCGCGGTCACCTCCATGCAGCGGTCCGATCTGCTGATCGCGCTGGGCAGCCGCTTCGACGACCGGGTCACCGGCAAGGTGCCGGCCTTCGCCCCCGAGGCGAAGATCATCCACGTCGACATCGATCCCGCGGAGCTGGGCAAGGTGCGCCGGCCCGACGTGGGCATCGCGGGCGACGCCCGGCTGGTGATCGAGGCGTTGATCGAGGCGATCCGCGAGCTCGGCGGCCCGTCACGCCAGCCCGATCGCCGGGCGTGGGGCGAGCAGATCCGCGAGTGGCAGCAGCGCTACCCCCTCACCTACCAGCCGTCGGAGCCCGGCGAAGCGCTCAAGCCGCAGTTCGTCCTCGAGACGCTGCGGGACAACACGCCCGATGACTGCATCGTGGCGTCGGGGGTGGGCCAGCACCAGATGTGGACCAGCCAGTACTGGAAGTTCAACCACCCCTACACCTGGGTGAACTCCGGTGGGCTCGGCACCATGGGCTTCGCGGTGCCGGCCGCCATCGGGGCCAAGGTCGGGCGTCCCGATCGTATGGTCTGGGCGGTCGACGGCGACGGGTGCTTCCAGATGACCGCGCAGGAGCTGGTCACGGCGGCGAGCGAGCGCATCCCCGTCAAGGTGGCGATCTTGAACAACGCCTACCTCGGCATGGTGCGCCAGTGGCAGGAGATGTTCTACGAGGAGCGCTACTCGGAGGTCTACCTGTCACCCGACCTGCCCGACTACAAGATGTGGGCCGAGGCCATGGGTTGCATCGGGATGCGGGTCGAGTCGCCCGAGGAGGTCCTGCCGGCCATCGAGAAGGCGAACGAGATCGACGACCGGCCGGTGGTGATCGAGTTCCGCACCGACAGCCGCGAGAAGGTGTACCCGATGGTGCCGGCCGGGCTGAGCAACGACGAGATCATCGTCGACCCGGCCCACGGGGAGGGAGGTCGCTGATGAACGTGGCCCCTGATGGTGGCGCCTCCGCGAAGCACCACATCCTGACGGTCCTGGTGGAGAACAAGCCGGGGGTGCTCACCCGGGTGGCGGGCCTGTTCGCCCGCCGAGGGTTCAACATCTACTCCCTGGCGGTCGCCCCGACCGAGGACGACCGTTTCAGCCGGATCACCATCGTGGTCGACGTGGAGTCCGCCCCGCTGGAGCAGATCATCAAGCAGCTCGACAAGTTGATCAACGTGGTGAAGATCGACGAGCTGGCTCCCGGCGAGGCGGTCGAGCGCGAGCTGCTGCTGGCCACCGTGGCCGCGCCGCCGGAGGTGCGGGGTCAGGTGATCGAGCTGGTCGGGGTGTTCGAGGGGCGGATCCTCAGCGTCGGCTGGCGCGAGCTGACGGTGTCGCTGGAAGGCTCACCGAGCAAGCTCGACGACTTCGAGGAGCTGATCGGCAACTACGGGATCGTCGCCCTGCAGCGCACCGGTCGGGTCGCGCTGCCGAAGCTGGAGCGCCGCACGCCGGACATCGAGGACCCACCCGGCTGAGCGTGGAACCCCCGCTCGGCCGACCCTCACCGGCGCTGGTGCGCAACACCCGAGCGCTGCTGGTGGCGCTCGGCATCGCCTTCGCGGTGGTGCTCCTCACCGGTTCGGGCAGCAGCACGGCCAGCGGTCGGCTCGGAGGTGACTACCCGTCCTTCTATGCCGCGGGGAAGCTCCTGGCGGAGGACCCTTCCAGTCTCTACGACCCGCAGACTCAGGCTCGGGAGCAGCAGGGACTCTTCGGCGACGAACGTGACGGGGGGCAGCTGTACTTCGCCTACCCGCCCTACGACGCCCTCCCGTACACCGCGCTCGCCCTGCTGCCCTATCGCCTCTCCTACGCGGTGCACACCGTCGTGATGGTGGCGGCCGTGGTGGCCGCCCTCTGGCTGGTGCGCCCGCTGGCGCCGCTGGTCGATCGGTCCTTCGAGCAGGCCGTGCTGGCCGCGCTGGTGTTCTACCCGTTGTTCAAGGGGGTGACGGGCGGGCAGAACACCGCCCTGGTGCTGCTGGCGGTGGCCGCGTTCGCCCGGGGGATGTGGGACGGGCGTGAGC
>NZ_DAIUCK010000069.1:0-17912 GCF_036846205.1 Rhabdothermincola sp.
GCGTGGTGGCGCCGATCGTCTGCAGCTCGCCGCGGGCCAGCATCGGCTTGAGGATCGAGGCCGCGTCGATGGCACCCTCGGCCGCGCCCGCACCGACGAGGGTGTGCAGCTCGTCGATGAACAGGATGATGTCGCCGCGGGTCTTGATCTCCTTCAGGACCTTCTTCAGGCGCTCCTCGAAGTCGCCGCGGTAGCGGGACCCGGCCACGAGCGCCCCCAGGTCGAGGGTGTAGAGCTGCTTGTTGTGCAGGGTCTCCGGGACGTTGTCGGCCGCGATCGCCTGGGCGAGGCCCTCGACGATCGCCGTCTTGCCGACGCCCGGCTCGCCGATGAGGACCGGGTTGTTCTTGGTCCGGCGCGACAGGACCTGCATCACCCGTTCGGTCTCGCGCTCACGGCCGATCACCGGGTCGAGCTTCTTCTCCCGGGCCAGCTGCGTGAGGTTACGGCCGAACTGGTCGAGCACCAGCGAACCGGAGGGGGTCTGCTCGCCGCTGCCGCCGGTGGTGGCGCCGGCCTTCTCCTGGCCGCCCGGGCCCGCATACCCGGACAGGAGCTGGATCACCTGCTGCCGCACCCGGGAGAGGTCGGCACCCAGCTTCACCAGCACCTGGGCCGCCACCCCCTCGCCCTCACGGATGAGGCCGAGGAGGATGTGCTCGGTGCCGATGTAGTTGTGACCGAGCTGCAGCGCCTCACGCAACGACAGCTCGAGGACCTTCTTGGCCCGGGGCGTGAAGGGGATGTGCCCGCTCGGTGAGGAACCACCCTGGCCGATGATCTCCTCGACCTGGCTGCGCACGGCCTCGAGTGAGATGCCGAGGGACTCGAGGGCCTTCGCGGCGACCCCTTCGCCCTCGTGGATCAGGCCGAGCAGGATGTGCTCGGTGCCGATGTAGTTGTGGTTGAGCAGGCGCGCCTCCTCCTGTGCCAAGACGACGACTCGGCGGGCCCGATCGGTGAATCGTTCGAACAAAGGGAGTGCCTCCCTGGAGAGGGAACGGTGAATCAAGTGTAACCAGCCACCCCGGGATCGCACGGGGCGCCCCAGCACCTGGCGGGTGTCGGATCGCCGCCCGGACCAGCTTCGGGATCCGCGACCACGCGGGTTTCGGGATCGGCCAGTGGCGGGCCTATCGTCGAGTCGTGGCGACACCGAGCCCGCTCCTCCGCCTACCCGTCCTGCAGGCCGATCTGGCCCGAGTCGAGGAGGAGCTGGTCGCGTCCGTGCGCTCCGAGGACCCGTTCCTCACGGAGGTCGCCAGCCACCTCATCCGGGCTGGGGGGAAGCGGGTCCGGCCAGCGTTCACCGTGACCGCCGCCGGCATCCGGGGACCGCAGCTCGAACCCGCAGCGCAGGAGGTGATCCTCGGAGCGGTGTCGGTGGAGCTCGTACACCTGGGCTCGCTGTACCACGACGACGTGATGGACGATGCCACCACCCGGCGGACGGTTGAGAGCGTGAACGCCCGGTGGGGGAACCTCAAGGCGATCCTGGCCGGCGACTACCTGCTCGCCAAGGCCTCGGAGATCGCCGCATCGTTGGGCACGGAGGTAGCCGGACTGTTGGCGTCCACGATCGGCAGGCTGTGCGAGGGCCAGGTGCTCGAGCTCCAGCACACCTTTGACGTGGCGCGCACCGAGACCGCCTACCTCGCGTCCATCGAGGGCAAGACCGCCTCGCTGCTCGCGACCGCCTGCCGGGTCGGCGGATTGGTGGCCGGGCTGCCCCGCGACGATGTCGAGCACCTGACCAGCTTCGGTCGGGACTTCGGCATGGCCTTCCAGATCGTCGACGACGTGCTCGACGTGGTCGCCACGGACGAAGAGCTCGGCAAACCCGCAGGCCACGACCTGCTCGAGGGCGTGTACACCCTGCCGGTCATCCGCACCCTCGCCGAGGGGGGTCGCGCCGCCAGCCGGCTCGGCCAGCTGCTCGGCCGGCCACTGGCACCGTCCGACCTGGCGACGGCGCGGGAACTCGTCCGATCGAACGGCGCGGTCGACGGTGCGCTCGGCACGGCCCGCCGGTACGTGGAGTCGGCCCTGGGGGCGCTCGAACCGTTCGGCGCCAGCGAATCAGCCGAGGCGCTGGGCGCCGCGGCGCGGCACCTCCTGGACTCGGTGGCAGCCATCGCGAGCTAGCGGCCCCGACCTGCCCGGACCGGGCGGGTCGATCGGGCTAGAGTCGGCCCCAGTCTGACGGACTATCAGATCTTGGGGGGAAGGGGCCGAGATGACCGACTCGCGACATCCCTCGGTGAGGCCGTTCGCGCACCTGCTCGCCGTGGTGGCGGCCTTGCTGCTGCTCACCACCGCGTGTGGTGGCTCCGGAGACGAAGGGGAGGGACCGGCGGGGACCGTCAACCAGGCGGCCCCCGTGGAGGAGGGTCCACCCACCCCAGGCGGCACGCTCAAGGTGGCCGTGGGCGCCGAACCCGACGGCCTGCTGCCGATCACCGCCCGGTGGTCGCTGGAGGGCAACCTCATCGCCTCGTCGATCTACGACACCCTCATGACCTTCGACGAGGAGCGCAACCTGGTACCGCACCTCGCCGAATCCATGACGCCGAACGACGACGGCACCGTGTGGACTATCAAGCTGCGGCCCAACGTCGTCTTCCACGACGGCTCGCCGTTCGACGCGGCCGCGGTGAAGATCAACATCGACGCCCGCCGCGCCGTTCCCATCACCGGGACCGCCCTCAAACCGATCCGCGAGGTCGTGGTGGTCGACCCGCTCACGGTCGAGGTGCGGATGAACACCCCCTGGTTCGGCTACGACTACACGGTCGCCGCCCAGGGTGGGTACATGGCCGCTCCCGCCGCGATCCAGGCCAACGACTCGACCGTGGCCATCGGCACCGGGCCGTTCAAGCAGGCCGGTCCATGGCGACCGGGTGATCCGATCCGGGTCACCCGGAACGAGACCTACTGGGGCCCGAAAGCCCACCTGGACGGCATCGAGTTCCGGGCGATCGTCGACCAGACCAGCCGTGCGGCGGCGCTGGAAGCCGGCGACGTCGACCTCATCCTCACCCAGGATCCGGAGTCGGTGAAGAAATTCCGATCCACCTCCGGGATCGTGCAGGTCGAGGACTTCGCCGCCGAAGAGACCTTCGCCATGCTCAACCTCGCAAAGCCTCCCTTCGACAACGTCCACGCCCGCAGGGCCCTCGCCCACGCCACCAACCGCCAAGCGATCAACGACGCGGTCGGTGGGGGGATCCAGAAGGACGCGGACCAGCCCTACACGGAGGACGAGCGCTACTTCCTCGAGGATTCGGGCTACCCGAGCTACGACCTCGAGCGCGCCCGCGAGGAGATCGCCACCTACACCGAACAGACCGGTCAGCCCCTGGTGTTCACCATCACCACCCCGAGCTCCAACCAGCAGAAGGCCGAAGCCGAGCTGCTGCAAGCACAGTGGACCGCCCTCGGGATGCAGGTCTCGATCGAGGTCCTGGAGCAGGGAGCCTTCCTGGCTCAGGTGTTCGGCGGGCAGTTCCAGGCAGCAATGTTCCGGAACTTCGCGTACGTCAACCCCGACTCCAACTACATCTTCTGGCACTCGAGCTACGCCGATCCGTCCGGTGGCATCAACTTCGGTGGTCTGAGGAGCAGCGCCGTCGACCGTGCCCTGGACACCGCCCGCGCCACCGCCGACCCCGACCAGCGCACTGCCGAGATCAAACAAGCCGTTCGGGCCATCAACGACGAGGTGGCCTTCGTGTGGCTGTACCACAACGACTGGGGCCTGGCAGCCAGGGCGAACGTCGGGGGCCTCTCCGCGCCGCAGCGGCTGGGGTTCGCCCGCCAGGACGGCAAGCCGTGGTGGCCTGCGATCTGGCTGCGGTCATGACAGGTGGATGCAAGTTGACGCGATGGGCTTCAACTTCGGCCCCCGGCGGCCGACGTAGAGGATGACGGGGAGCGGCCTGGGGCCGCTCGAACGAGGGCCGGGCCACCGGGGGACGATCGGTGGGCGACCCGGGATGGGAGGGCACATGGTGGGCAACGACCTCCAGACGCGACGACGGGGCCAGCCGGTGGCCGCCGTCCTCCTAGCGCTGCTGTTGCTGGCAGCGGCCTGTGGAGGCGATCAGAAGAACGCCTCGGACACGGCATCGACCACTCCTGCCGTCGAGGCCGGCATCACCCAGGAAGGCCAGCCCCAACAAGGCGGCAAGGTGATCTTCGCCGTCACCGCGGAGACCAACGGCTGGAACCCGGCCCTCGCGCAGTGGGCCGACGCCGGCGAGTTCGTCGGCTCTTCGTTCCTCGAGCCGCTCTTCGTCTACGACGCCGACCAGAACATCGTGCCGTGGCTGGCGGAGAGCGCGTCGGCGAACGACCTCTCCGAGAGTGGTGACATCAACGAAGTCCTGACCCGCTGGACGGTCAAGATCCGCCAGGGCATCAAGTTCCACGACGGCACGGAGATGACCGCCAAGGCCGTGGTTGACGGCATCCTCCTCGCGATCCGGGACGGCCTCTCCCGCGTCGCCCTCGGTCCCATGGTGCAGTCCGTCGACGTGATCGACACCTACACCTTCCGGGTGGTCACCACCGAGCCGTGGTCCGCGTTCCTCAACGTCCTGGCCGGTCCGGTCGGCTTCGTGATGGCGCCGTCCATGCTGGCCAAAGAAGACAAGGGGCAGAGCTCGCCCGTGGGCACCGGTGCGTTCCGCTTCGAGAGCTGGAAGCAGGATGACAGCGTGAAGGTGCGGGCCTTCGAGGACTACTGGGGTGGGCCCTGTGCGCTCCCGAACCCTGAGGACTCGGTCAAGAAGCTGTGCGCCGAGGTGGGCGTGCCCTTGGGACAGCGCAACGGCCCCTACCTGGATGCCATGGAGTTCCGCCCAATCGTCGACCCCCAGCAGCGGGCCAACGCGCTGGCTTCCGGCGACGTGAACATGATCATGAGCACTCGAGCGGTCGACGTCTCGACGATGAAGGACCGCTTCCAGGTGGTGAAGGACTACAACTCCGAGAAGACCTTCGTGATGCTCAGCACGAGCAAGCCACCGTTCGACAACGTGCATGCCCGCCGGGCGCTGGCCTATGCCACCGACCGGGCGAAGATCGTCGATCAGGTCTCTTCCGGTGAGGATGTCCGGTCGGACACCTCGCCGTTCAGTGAGACCTCCCGGTGGGGCGGCGTGCCCCCGGACGAGACGGGATACCCGGCCTACGACCCACAGAAGGCCCGGGAGGAGATCGAGGCATACAAGGCCCAGACCGGTCAGTCCGCCCTGCGGTTCAAGCTCATCGGGCTCCCCCCGGTCGAGGAGCTGACCCTGATGCAGGAGCTGCAGGAGATGTGGCGCCAGGTCGGCATCGAGGCCCAGCTCGAGACGATCGAGCAGACCGCCTACATCATCAAGCTGACCCAGGGCGACTTCCAAGCGGCGATGTTCCGCAACTACGGGTACCCCGACCCGGACTCCCAGTACGTGTTCTGGGCCCAGGAGACCGCCAAGGGCGGGATCATCATCAACTTCAGCCAGTACTACAGCGATGTCACCGAGAACGCCCTGCGGTACGGACGGGTCGAGACCGACCGCACGAAGCGCCGCGAGGCCTATCAGCAGCTCTCTCGAGACCGCAACGCGCAGGTCATCGACGTGTGGCTCTTCGACACTCCCTACGCACTGATCGCGGAGAAGAACATCAAGGGCCTCAACTGGTTCCGGGTGCTGCCCTGGGGCAACTTCATGCCCAAGCCCTACATCACGGGGCTCTGGATCAGTCGCTGATCTGCTCGGTCAGCGCTCGAACGCGGCCCGGCATCTCGGTGCCGGGCCGCTCCGCGTGCCGGCGGCGGTCTCGGTCCGGCGCTCCGCGCCCGATCAGACGGATCCCACCCGGGTCACGGCGCGCTGGAGGAAGTCGAGTGCGGCCCGGTTGAACGCCCCTGCGTTCTCGAAGTTGAAGCCGTGAGCGGCCCCGCCGATCACCTCGAGCTGCGCGCCGGGCACCAGCGAGCAGATCTCCTCGCTGTCAGCGACCGGGGTGAGGATGTCCTGGCTGCCGACGAGTACGAGGGTCGGCACCTGCACGGCTCGCAGTTCGAAGCGCACGCCGTCGTCGAGGGCCAGGATGGCCTCGATCTGGGCCACGAAGCTCTCCGGCGCCACCTGCAGGGCCAGGGGGCCGATCATCCCGACCAGGGGCCGGAAGCGATGCCTCGAGCGGGGACCGATGAGCCACTGGCCGGCTTCGTCGACGAGGGCGCGCATCCCCCGGACCGACGCGATGGAAGCCCATTCCGCCAGGAGTTCGCGCCGCCAGGCCAGGTGCCGGCAGGCGGTGCAGGCGAGCACCAGCGATCGAACGCGCTCGGCGTGGCGAACGCCCACGATCTGCGCGAGGACGCCACCCATCGACGCTCCCATCACGTGCACGGTGTCGAGACCGAGTGCGTCGAGCACGGCCACCACGTCGGCGGCCATCACCTCGAGGTCGTAGGGGCCGGCCGGCTTGTCGGATCGGCCCACTCCCCGGTTGTCGAGCACGACGCACCGGAACCGCGAACCGAAGGCCCGGCGCTGGCGGATCCAGCCCCGCCGGTCGGCGCCGAGGCCCTGGATCATCACCAAGGGTTCGCCCCGGGGATCGCCGAACACCTCGTAGTGGATGCGGGTCCCATCCGGCGCCTGTGCGAACGGCATGTGGCCGATGGTAGCGAGCCACGAACACCGTTCAGTGACACGACCGTCACCTTCGACATCGCTCTCCGGCGACCCGACCTCGACGACCCTTCCGTTCTGGCAGGTGAGCGTCAGGTGGGCGATGCTGCCCAGCGCTGGGCCAGGAGCACCACGAGCTGCTCGACCGTGCCCGGCGCTGACTCGCCGCTCGTTCGCACGGGTTCGTGCAGCGTGACCTGGCTGAACTGGCCCGGAAGGCAGCTAGCCACACCAGCAGGCACGACCGGCGCCCCCATCGACATCGCCACCGCCAGCACGGCTTCCGGTGGACGACCGGCGCCGAACGGCTGGCGGGGATCGAATCCGCACGAGCTGACCACCACCTGTCCCGCGCGCAGCAGGCTCCGCAGATCGTGGAGGTTCCCAGGCACGCCCCCGAGACGCCGCAGGAGCGGGCCGACCGGCGCCACGTCCGGGACACCGGCAAACCGCACCGGGCGACCCGTCGCGCCCGCCAGCAGGGTCGCGAGCACCATCCGGCCCGCCAGTCCCACCCAGCGATCGGTGATGACGAGCGCGGGACCGACCTCGGGCACCCGAGCCGCTCCGAGCAGGCGAGGTCGGGGCAGCAGGTTCGCGAACGGTGCGAGGACCAGGGTCAGGTCACGATCGAAGCCCCACTCATCGACGGGGAAGGTGCCGGCGAAGCGGCGGGAGACGAGCGCCGGGTAGGACAGGTCCTGCCGGTCCGGGTCGATCTCGGCCAACGGCGCGGGGATGAGCAGCTCCTCCATCAGGCCGCCGTGGAGCGCAGGTAGTCGATGGGCTCCCACGCGTAGAGCTGCCGGACCACCTCGGGGGTGTGGTGAAGGAGCCGGATGCCGAGCATCCCGGTGACCCGGCTGCCATCAGCAGTGCGGCCCCGCACCAGCAGCTCGTGCACGTGGTCCGGCACCGGTGCGCCCGCCAGCCGAGCCAGAGCGCGAGCGACCCGCCAACCCGAGCCGGCGACCGGCACCGGCGCCCGGCCCCCCAGCCGCGCGGCCTGCGACGCCGTGACCGCGCCCGGGCCGACGACGTTGAGCGGACCGTGGAACCGCTGGTGCATCGCCGCGACGAAGGTCGCAGCCACGTCGTGCTGGTGCACGACCGAGAAGACTGGGTCGGCGAGCGGAGAGAACGGCACGGCAGGCAGCCGCAGGAGGCGGCCGAGCGGGCTGGGAACGTGAGGGCCCACGATCGGCGCGAAGCGCAACACCGCGACAGCAGCTCCGACCCGCCTGCCGGCCTCGCCGCTGACCTGCTCGACATGCAGCATCGTGTGCCCGAAGGCCGACGTGGGCGCGGGTGGCACCTCCTCGTCGGGATGCAGCGGGGCGCCACGCTGCCGCCCGTACACCTCGATGCCGCTGCGCACGACCACCCGATCAAGCCGGCCACCGGCGAGCGCAGCCTCGAGTGCCACCGCCGTTCCCGCCGCGGTACGCGCCACCGCTGCCCGGGGGCTGCTTCGGGAATAGGGCTCGTAGACGCCCAGGTGGAGCAGGGCCGTCGGCGCGAAGGCCCGGATGACCGCGGACATCCGCTGTCGGTTGCGCGGATCGATGCGGTGGAACTCCGCCCGATCGAGCCGCCGGCGAGGGGGGAAGAGATCAGCCCCGGCGACGGCTTCGACCGAAGGGTCGTCCTCGACGAGCTGAGCGACGGCGGTGCCGAGCTCGCCACCCATGCCGGTGATGAAGACGCGCATGCCGCGCCGACTCTAGGCGTTCTTCTCGTACACCAAACGCAAGCCGTGCAAGGTGAGCCAAGGCTCGACGTGCTGGATACGTCGTGACAGGGGGGTGATGAGGTCCGCCAGCCCGCCCGTCGAGACGATCGTGCAGTCCCCCAGCTCCTCCTGGATCCGGTCGCAGAGCCCATCCACCTGCGCGGCGAAGCCGTACACCGCGCCGGACTGGATCGACTCGACCGTGCTCTTGCCGAGCACGTGCCGAGGCTCGCGCAGCTCGACGGCCCGCAAGGCCGCCGCCCGGCCGACGAGCGCATCCATGCTGATCTCGATGCCGGGAGCGATGGCGCCGCCGAGATACTCGCCGTTGGCGGAGACCGCATCGCAGGTGGTGGCGGTGCCGAAGTCGGCGATGATCGTCGGCCCGCCGTAGAGGTCGTAGGCACCGACAGCGTTCGCGATGCGGTCCGCGCCGACTTCCTTCGGGTTCTCGTACTGGATGGCGATACCCGTCCGCACACCAGGCTCGATCACCACCGGGTCGAAGTCGAGGTAGGCGTCGGCCAGATCGCGCAAGGTGGCAGTGATCCGCGGCACACCCGACGAGATGGCCACACCATCGATGTCGTCGAGCGAGTGACCTCGGAACGCGAGGAACCCCTGCAGCAGCACCGCCATCTCGTCGGAGGTGCGATCGGCCTGGGAGGCGATGCGCCAGTGATCGAGCAGGCCGTCTTCCGGACGGCGGCCTGCCGCCGAACCCGCGTCGTCGAGCTCATAGAGCCCCACCACGGTCTGGGTGTTGCCGGCGTCGATGGCGAGCAGCACGAGAGCTCCTTTCCGTTCCTCGGGCCGTCCCTCAGGCCGTCCGTCCGGTCTGGCCGATGTCGAGGCCGATGTCGAGGACCGGTGCCGAGTTGGTGATGCCCCCGACCGAGATGCAGTCGACGCCGAGCACGGCGTAACTGACGATGCTGTCCAGCGTGATGCCGCCAGAGACCTCGAGCAGCGGCCGGCGGCCACCGTGCCGGGCCACGTGCACGTCGGCGGCCACCACGCAGTCGGCGACCTGCTCGGGCGTCATGTTGTCGAGGAGCAGCGCGTCGGCCCTGGCGGCCAGCGCTTCTTCGACCTGTTCGAGATGGTCGCACTCGACGTGGACGGTGCGGCCGGGCCAGCGGATGCGTGCCTGGTGGATGGCAGCACTGACGCCCATCAGGGCGAGGTGATTGTCCTTGAGGAGGATCCAGTCCGAGAGGTTCCCTCGGTGATTGGCGCCGCCGCCAGCGCGGACCGCGGCCTTCTCGAGCGCCCGTAGCCCGGGTGTGGTCTTGCGAGTGTCCCAGACCTTCGTGGCCGAGCCGGTGGCGGCCACCGCGTCGACGAAACGCCGGGTCTGCGTGGCGATTCCCGAAAGGTGACCGAGGAAGTTCAGCGCGGTGCGCTCCGCCGTCAGGATCGAGGCCAGACGTCCCTCGACGGTGGCGAACGGCATGCCGGCGCTGAGCTGATCGCCGTCGTCGGCATACCAGGACACCTCCACGCTCGCATCGACCTGACGGAACGTCTCCTCAGCGCACGAGCGACCCGCGAGGACACCGTCCCGGCGGGGAACGAAGGCGGCGGACGCCCGAAGGTCCGCAGGCAGCAGCGAGGAGGTGAGGTCGCCGAGCGGGGTGAGATCCTCGACGAGCGCGCGCTGCACGGCATCGGCGACGGCAACCCGAGGTGGGTGGCACTCGAGACTCATGCCGCACCAGCCTGGCTCACCGGCGGCCTGAGGACGAGCCGCGAGCGGAACCGCTGGTCGTCTCGCTCGGGGAAGTCCTGGCGGGTGTGCGCCCCCCGGCTCTCCTCACGGACCAGCGCCGCGAACGACATCGCGTGCGCGAGGCGGGCGAGGTTCCGCAACTCGGCGGCTGCCGGCGAGCCAGCGCGCCGCGACACAGCACCCGCCGCAGCGGTTGCCTCCTTCATCGCCGCCTGCAACGACGAACCGGTGCGGATCACGCCCGCGAGCTCCGTCATCCGCCGCTGAAGCCGGTCGCGAAGCCGAGTCAGCCCGGCAGGTTCGAACACCTCCGTTGCGTCCCCACCGTCCACGTCGAAGCTCGGCTCATCGACAGGACGGCCGCGGATCACCCCAGGCGACCCGTCCCCGTCGAGAACCGCCCGCATGGCACCGGTGGCCTCCGCCTCGACCTTGCCCTGCTCGATCGCCTCGACCACCCGGAACGCGAACACCATTCCCTCGAGCAGCGAGTTGCTGGCGAGCCGGTTCGCTCCGTGCACACCGCTACAGGCGACTTCACCCGCTGCCCACAACCCTCCCAGTGACGACGCTCCGTCCAGATCGGTGATGACACCCCCACACAGGTAGTGCGCAGCCGGGGCGATCGGTAACCAGTCCCTGGCCGGATCGAGGCCGGCAGCACGAAGATCCGCGGCGATGGTCGGGAACCGCAGCTCGAAGTTCTCGAGACCCGTCGCATCGAGCCACAGGTGGTCCACACCCTGCTCGAGCATGCGGGTGGTCTCCGCCCGGGTGACCTCGTCCCGCGGCAACAGCTCGTCGACGAAGCGCTCACCGTTGGCGTCGCGCAGCAGCGCACCATGTCCCCGCAACGCTTCCGACAGGAGCGGGCGCGGCATGCTGGGATGGTGCAGCGCCGTCGGGTGGAACTGCACGAACTCGATGTCGGCCACCGCCACCCCGGCTCGCAACGCCATGGCGATGCCGTCACCGGTCGCCTCGAGCGGATTCGTGGTGACCGCGAACAGCTGCCCCGCGCCTCCGGTGGCGAGCAGGACGTTGTTCGCCCTCAGCTGGTACCGCCCGCCATCGGGGGCGAGGGCCTCGATGCCCACACAGCGGCCATCGTCGACCAGCAACTCGAGGGCGAAGGTGTTCTCGTGGAGGACCGCAGCCGTGCGGTGCACGGCGTCGACCAGAGCCCGCTCGATCTCGGCACCCGTCGCCGCCCCTCCGGCGTGCACCACCCGAGGCACGCTGTGGCCACCCTCACGGGCCAACGCCAGCCGACCGTGCTCGTCCCGGTCGAACATGGCACCGAGCGCGATCAGCTCGTGGACTCGACCAGGGCCTTCGTCCACCAACACCCGCACCGCGTCGGCATCGCAGAGCCCGGCGCCGGCAGCCAGGGTGTCGGCGAGATGCAGGTCAGTGGAATCGGGGTCATCGTGGAGGACCGCCGCTACCCCACCCTGCGCCCAACGAGTGGTGGCCTGGTGCAGCTCGCCTTTCGTGAGCACGCCCACCCGCATCCCGTGGATCTCCGCGGCGCGGACCGCGGCCGAGAGTCCCGCCACCCCGCTGCCGAGCACGAGCAGATCGAGCGGCTCGGTCGTCATGGGAGCGTCCCGGGCGAGGCGTGAGACGGGTCAGGGCGAGACGAGCTCGGCGGGGATCTCCTGGTAGCGCACCGGCCCGGGCCCCGCATCGGCGGCCAGGGCCTTGGCCGTCAGTTCGTCGACCGGCCGGTTGGCGGCGTCGACGTGCACGACCTTCGGGGCGAAGTGCTCCAGCTCAGCCTCGTCGTAGTCGGCATAGGTGATGATGATGACCCGGTCACCAGGCTGCACCAGCCGCGCCGCCGCGCCGTTCAGGCACACGTCACCAGGGCCACCAGGGATGGCGTAGGTCTCGAAACGGGCGCCGTTGTCGATGTCGACCACCTGCACCTGTTCCCACTCCCGGATGTCCGCCAGGGCCATGAGCTCGGTGTCGAGCGTGATGGAACCGACGTAGTGGAGATTGGCGTCGCTGACCCGCGCCCGGTGGATCTTCGACTTCATCATGCGCCTGCGCATCTGGACTCCCTGTTGGCTTGGCGCTGCGATGCAGTCGCCGTGCGTGGGCTCACCCCCTGGCGGGGACGTCGACCCCAAGATTATCCAACAGGCGCGTCCTGCCAAACCGGGCGGCCACCAACAGGCGCACCGATCCCGCCAGCGGATCGACCGGTCGCAGCGTGGCCGCGTCGACCACCTCGGCGTAGTCGAGCCGCGCCAACGGCTCGGCCTCCACGATGCCGGCCATCAGATGCCGCACGGCAGGCGCGCTGCGCTCACCGGCGAGGATGGTCGCGGCTCCCGCCTGCAACGCACGGTGCAGCACCGGGGCGGCGGCGCGCTCGTCCTCATCGAGGTAGACGTTGCGGCTCGACATCGCCAACCCGTCAGGTTCACGCACGATCGGACACCCCACCACCGTGACCGGCTGGTCGAGGTCGCGAGCCATCTTCCGCACGATGGCGAGCTGCTGGTAGTCCTTCTCCCCGAAGTAGGCGCGACACGGCCCCACGATGTTGAACAGCTTGGTAACCACCGTCGCCACCCCGGTGAAATGCGCTGGGCGCACAGCACCCTCCATCGTCGAGCTCAGCTCGGCCACCGAGACCGACGTGAGGATCTGCTCCGGGTACATCTCGCTTGCATCAGGTGCGAACACCGCGTCGACCCCGATCCTCCGGCACCTGGCGAGATCCCGATCGAGGTCCCGCGGATAGGTGCTCAGATCCTCGTTCGGGGCGAACTGGAGTGGGTTCACGAAGATGCTCACCACGGTCACGTCGCACTCCGCACGCGATCGGGCCATGAGTGACAGGTGCCCATCATGCAGGTACCCCATCGTGGGCACGAACCCGACGCTGCGCCCGGCCTGGCGCTGCTCGAGCAGCGACTGGCGGATCGAGGCGATGGTCTCGTGAACCTCCACGGGCGAAGCGTGTCACAGGGTGACCGAGCGGCTGAAACGAGGAGACCGGTCAGGCGCCGGCGCCGGAGTCGTCGACCAGCCGGCGCGTCGCTTTCACCATCACCTCGTAGGTCTCCCGCTCGTCCTCGGGGAGCGCCGCCAGGTGGCGGTGGATGGTCGCCCAGTCGCCTCGCGCCGCCGGGCCGGTCAGGGCGGCTGCAGGGCCGAGCTCGGCCACGTTGTCGACGGTCATGCGCACGAGGTCGAGGTACGCCTCGAGCGGCACACCCGCGAGCCGCGCCACCCGCTCCGCCTGCCCGAGCAGCGCGACGAGGTGGTTCGACGCGATCACCGCGGCCGCGTGGTAGGCGCTGCGGTGCTCGTCGGCCACCCGGAAGGAACGGCCGCCCAGATCGGCGACGATCTGCTCGACCATCGGATCGCCAGCGATCGCGAACCAGGCCCCGGAACGCAGCCGCGCCGCGCCGACCTCGGCGTTCGGCATCGCGACCAGCGGGTGCAGCGCCGCCCGGCGGGGATGGGGCGCGAGGACCTCCAGACCCAGCGAGCCCGCGAGGTGGCACACGACCGTGCCGGCAGCCGGCCGGACCTCGGCGGCCACGTGGGCCACGGTCGCGTCCGGGGTCGCGATCACGAGCAGGTCGACGTCCTGTGCGGCATCCGAGCGATCGTCGAACCGGCCCAACGCACCGGCATCGCGCCAACCCACGCCGACCAGCGCGGCGCGCAGACTCCCCCCGGCTCGACCCGGACCGATCACGCGGAGGCTGGGCACGATCGGACGATAGCGGTCGGTCAGAATGGAGCATGGCCGACGTCAACGAGACCCGCCTGCCGGGTGTAGGCATCCGCTATGACTTCGAGTGCCTCGGCGGCCAACGGGTCGGAGTCATCACCCGCCACTCGGGCCGGCGGGAGCTCATCATCTACGACCGGGACGATCCGGACGCGGTGCGATCGAGGGTCGAGCTCTCCGTCGACGAGAGCCGCACCCTCGGCGAACTGCTCGGCGGCTCGCGTATCAACGAGCAGCTCACATCGCTGGTGAGCGAGGTCGAGGGCCTCGCCATCGACTGGCTGCCACTCGCTCCCAGCTTCGAACCTCGCACGATCGGCTCCACCGAGATGCGTCAACGCACCGGTGCCTCGATCATCGCCATCATCCGCGGTGACGAGGCCATCCCCTCGCCAGGGCCTGATGACGAGCTCCGGCCGAACGACACCGTGGTGATCGTGGGGACCGCGGAGGGTCTCGCCGAGGCGTCGCGACTGCTCGGCTCGTGACCGCTCTGGCAGCCCTCCTCGCGTCAGCCACCGAGGACAACGCGGTCGTCCTCCTCCAACTCGGCGCCGTCTTCATCGGCGTCGCCGCGCTGGCACGGGTAGCGAGCCGTCTCGACATCTCCGCCATTCCCCTGTACCTCCTGGCTGGTCTGGCGATCGGCAACGGGGGCGTCGTCTCTCTGAGCGCTATCGACGACTTCATCGCGGTCGGGGCCGAGATCGGGGTGGTGATGCTGCTCCTGCTCCTCGGTCTCGAGTACACGGGTGACGAGCTTCTCGACAACATCCGGGTGCACGGACGATCCGGGGCCCTCGACGCGGCCTTGAACTTCGCCCCGGGCGTGCTCGCAGGGCTGTGGTTCGGCTGGTCGATGACCGAAGCACTGTTCCTGGGCGGCGTGACCTACATCTCGTCCTCGACGGTGATCGCCAAGACGCTCGGTGATCTGGGCCGGCTCGGCAACCGAGAGACGCCCACGATTCTCTCGATCCTGGTCATCGAGGATCTCGGCATGGCGATCTACCTTCCGCTCATCGCCACGCTGGTCATCGGCGGCACTATGACATCGCTCACCGTGTCGCTGGCGATCGCGGTGGTGGCGGTGGCCGTCGCCCTCGTGGTGGCGTTCCGCTACAGCGACCTGATCAGCAAGGTGCTGTTCAGCCGCTCCGACGAAGTGCTGCTCTTCAGCATCCTCGGGCTGGCGCTGCTCATCGCGGGGCTGGCCGACCGTCTGGAGATCTCCGCGGGCGTGGGAGCCTTCCTCGTGGGCATCGCGATCGGCGGTGAAGCCGCCCGCAACGCGGCCAACATCCTGTCGCCGGTACGCGACGTGTTCGCGGCCGTGTTCTTCGTCTTCTTCACCTTCCAGATCGATCCCGCGTCGATCGTGACCGTGCTCCCCGCGGCCGCCGGGCTGGCACTGGTCACCGCGGTGACGAAGGTGTACACGGGCTGGTGGAGCGCTCGGCGGGCGGGCATCGCCACCCGAGGCCGGGTGCGGGCCGGCACCGCCCTGATCGCCCGCGGTGAGTTCTCGATCATCATCGCCGGCTTGGCCGTGTCGGCGGGACTGACCACCGACCTCGGTTCGCTGGCCGCTGCCTACGTGCTGATCCTGGCGGTGGCGGGCCCGCTCGTCACCCGCCTCGCGGACCCCGTCACCGCGGCGGTCCTGGAGCGGCGCCAGCACCGCGAGATGGCCAGAGCGAACCTACGACGCTGACCCGACCCTCAGCCCGGTCCTGCCAGTCGGGGGGGACCAGATCGGGCGCCAGCTCAGCCAACGGTGCCATGACGAACCGTCGCTCGGACATCCTCGGGTGCGGGACCTGCAGGTCGGGCTCGTCGACCGGACCGGCCTCCATCCAGAGGATGTCGACGTCGAGGGTGCGCGGACCCCACCGCTCGTGGCGCACCCGGCCGGCAGCGGACTCGAGGCGATGGCAGATCCCCAGCAGCTCTCGGGCTGAGGCGTCGGTGTCGAGCTCCACGACCAGGTTCAGGTAGGAACCTTGACCGGGAGGGCCACCCACCGGATCGGTCTCGTACACGTTCGAGAGCCTCACCGGACCGAGCCCCTCCAACGAGTGCACCGCATCCCGCAGGTGTGCCCAACGGTCGCCGACGTTCGAGCCGAGCCCCAGATAGGCGCGCATCAACGGCCCCGCACGATGCGCACACCGGTGGTGTCGACCTGGTGTGCGACCGGTGGTCGGAGCTTGCGAACCACCACCTCGACCGCCGAGACCCGTTCGTCGGCCAGCACCACCTCCGCGAGACGGGTCGCGAGCCGCTCGAGGAGCCGGAACCGCTCGGTCGCCACGACGCGCTCGACCGCCTCGATCGTCACCGCGTAGTCGATCGTGTCGGCGAGGTCGTCGGTGGCCCCTGCCGCCGCGAGGTCGGCCTCGATGACCAGGTCGACCTCCAGGGGTTGCGGGCGCTGCTGCTCCTCCGGGAGCACCCCGCACACGCCCAAGGCTCGCAACCCGCGGATCTCGATGCGGTCCGGCACCTGGTGAAGGTCGGGCAGCGGCCGGCCACGGCGACCGCCGCGGTTCGAGGAGATGTCCATGAAGGCGGGAACGCTAGAGGTCGAGCGCCACGGTGACCAGCTCACGACCGACCGGCCCCATCTGGCGCTGGGTGATCTGCTCCACCACCTGGATGGCTCGCGGTCCGGTGTCGATGAGGCCGTTCCACAACAGGAACCCGGCGACGAGACCGCACACCCGGTCACCGAGCTCCTCCTGGTGGATCAGCACCTTGGAGCTGCTGCCGACGAGCTCCTCGAGCTCCGGGTAGAGCTTGGTGAGCAGCGCATGCGGGTCGTCGGTCGCCGCGAAGGGCCGGTGCCGCCACGCCACCCCGAGCTCGTCGTAGTTGTGCAGGTTGTGGGGCGCGGGGATCAGCGAGATGACCGTGGTGAAGGACTGCTCGCGGATCCAGATGATCTCCTCCTGCCGGCGCACCCGCCGGTGGTTGTCGCCGTAGCCGCCGGGGCGCTCGCACACCGCGAGTCGGTCCTTGATGATCCAGTGGAAGTTCCGAGGGCGGATGCCCTGGGCCCACTTGCCCTTCGTTGCCACGCCTCTCATGCTGCCACGACTTTCGCCGAGTGCACGGCGGCCAGCACGTCATGGGCCCGGATCATCCGTGCCCCCTGGGCCATCGCCCACACGCCGAGGGCGATGGAGCCCTCGAGGCGATCGTCGGTGGGGACGGGCGGGGTGGACTCGGTCGGCACCTCGGCCTGGTCGGATGCGGCATGCAGGCGGCCGATGGTGGCCTTGCGGGACAGGCCGACGAGCACCGGGAGCCCGATGGCGACGATCCGGTCGAGGTGCCGGAGGAGCGAGAGGTTGTGGCCCATGGTCTTGCCGAAGCCGAAGCCGGGATCGAGCCAGATCTCCTTCACGCCTGCCCTTGCCGCCAACGCGGCGCGCTGCTCCAGGAAGGTGGCGACCTCGGCTACCACGTCGGTGTAGGTGGGCGACTCCTGCATCGTCTCGGGGCTTCCTTGCATGTGCATCGCCACCCACCCCGTGCCCAGCTCGGCGGCGGTCCTCCACAGGGAAGCGGAGACATCGTTGATCAGTGTCGCCCCCGCCCGCACGGCCGCCCTGGCGACCTCGTCCTTGCGGGTGTCGATCGAGACTCGTATCACGGGCGCCAGCGCCTCGACCACCGGCACCACCCGGCGGATCTCTTCCGGCGCGTCGACCGGCTTCGCTCCGGGGCGGGTGGACTCCCCACCGACATCCACCACCGACGCGCCCTCGGCCACCAGCTCGAGGCCGCGAGCGATGGCCGCGTCCGGATCGCACCAGCGCCCACCGTCGCTGAACGAATCGGGGGTCACGTTGAGCACCCCCATCACCAGTGGAAGGACACGTTCCTCGCTGGTCACCTCCGGGAGACTACCGACCGCTCCGCCACGCCCGTTCCGCCCATCCCTTTCGCTTCTGGCAGGTCGAACGCGTGCCTCAGCACGCGTTCGAC
>NZ_DAIUCK010000070.1:0-17665 GCF_036846205.1 Rhabdothermincola sp.
GGGTGGTGGTCGGCGGTGCGGTCGTCGTGCTCGTGACGGCCGTCGTGGTGGTGGGCGCCTGGGTGGTGCTGGTCGTCGAGGTCGGGGCCTTGGTCGTGGTGGTGGTCCCGGAGCCGGTGCCCACCTGACGGAACGAGTCCACCAGAGCCCGAACCATGCCCGACGCACCGGTCACCTCGAACTGCACGCCGACCCGGTGGACCGACGCGGCCGCAGGAGCGGGCACCGTGAACGTCACCCGGGTCCATTGGCCGGGGGTGACCGGAGCGGCCGGACCGAAGGTCCATGCCCACGAGGGGCTCTGCACGTTGAGGCGGGCACTCCACCGTCCTGGGGTGCCGACAGGTAGGTACACGTAGGTCGACAGCTCCGTGCCCGAGATGCGTAGATCGGTCGGTGAGAAGACCGGGCTGTTCAGCCGCAGGGTGTTCCAGCTGCCGGTCACGGACCGGGTGCCCGCCAGCGCGCCAGCGCCCTCGTACTTCGTCGCCTTGTCGACGGATACCTGGCTGTTCTCGCCGACCCAGCCTTGTAGGCCGCCGTTCCAGCCGTACCGGATGGGGGTCGTCGCCGCGCTCGCCGTCGCCAACGGCAGGAGCCCGAGCAGCGCCGCCGCGGCGACCAGCAACGCGCCGAGCCCCAGGCGGTCTCGCCGCCGGTGCGTGGGACCGTCTGATCGGAAGAGGTTGAGGGGATTGACCACGTGACCTTCCTTTCGCATCGGGAGCGGTCGCCAAGGGGCATCGGAAGATCTCGAGGTCGTTCTGAGAGGGATTTCGACTTCGCGACAGCGTTCTCACCGGCCGCGTCGGGCGAGCACCCAAGATGGGTCGGCTCGGGCCACGAGTCGCGCGCATCGCCGTCGGGTCACGATCGCGGAGTCACGACCGCGGCCCCCTCTCCCCTCGCCCCTCACCCGAACTGTTCAGCAGATCGCGGCCTCCGACCGCGCTGCGATGAACAGTTCGACAAGCGTCAGCGGCCGGGGGCGCGAACCACCGTCACCGGGCAGGGGGCGTAGTGCACGACCTGCTGGCTGACCGAGCCGAGGAGCGCACCCTTCAACCCGCCGTAGCCACGTGAGCCGACCACGATGAGGTCGTCTGCGCTGGCCTGCTCGAGCAGCGCACGCACCGGGGGGCCCTCGACGACGTGGGCCTCGACCCGGTCGGCTCCGTCCTCCCCGAGCTCCTCAACCAGCGTCTCGCGGAGCCGCTGCGCGACGGCCTGGCTCAGCTCCTCGATCTCGGTCGGGGCGTTGGTGGCCACGATCAGCGGCGAGAACTCCCACGCCCACACGGCGACGAGCGGTGCCCTCCAGCGCTCGGCCTCGGAGGCCGCCCACCGAAGCGCGGCCCGGGAACCGTCCGATCCATCGACACCCACGATGACCCGCTTCATCTCCCTCCTCGCCCACCCAACAGGACGCACCCGCAGTGACCCTGCTCATGCGCCCTCATCGCAGGGTCAGCCCACCGTCGACGACCACCACCTGCCCGGTGAGGTATCGCGCCGCGGCCACGTCGAGCACCACCTGCGCCACGTCTTCCGGCTCTCCGGAACGGCCGAGCGGCGCCCGCTCGGTCATGGCCTCGTGCAACGGCCCCCACCCGGCGGTCCATGGTGTGCGGATCAAGCCCGGCGCCACCGCGTTGACCCGCACCGCAGGGCCCACCACATTCGCGACCAACGCGGTCAGGTGGTTGAGCGCAGCCTTCGAGGCGGCGTAGGGGATCGAGCTCCCGGTCGGCCGGACGCCGGCCACCGAGGTGATGTTGACCACCGCGCCGTCGCCCGACGAGCGCAGCGCAGGCATGGCGAGCCTGGTCAGGTTCCACGTGCCCAGCACGTTGACGTCGAGGATCCGCCGGAACACCGCGTCGGTGACCGCATCGAGGTCGTGGTGCGGGATCACCTCGGTCACCCCGGCGTTGTTGACGAGCACGTCGAGGCGTCCGGCCTGCCGAACCACCGTGTCGACCAGCCTCCGGCAGTCGTCCTCACGGGAGATGTCGGCCTGGACGTAGAAGGCACCGGGCAACGACGACGCGACGGCCTGCCCCGCTTCGGTCGATGACGACGAGTTCACCACCACCCTGGCGCCCTCGCCGGCGAAGGCGCGGGCGCACGCCGCGCCGATGCCGCTGGAAGAGCCCGTCACGAGCACGACCTTGCCCGTGAATCGCTGCGTGGGGCTGGTCACGCTCATGGTCGCACCAGGGCCATGCGCGTCATCCGCCGACCTCCGAGGCCGGCCCCGTCTCGCCGGTCGACGTGCTCGACCCCGTTCGGGCCGCCTCGAGGAGCGCCTCCCACTGCGAGGTCGACAGCTCACCGCTGGCACGCCCGACCACCCTGCCATCGGCCCCGATGACCACGAAGTACGGGAAGGACGACAACCCGTAGGCGCTGGCGGCGGCCTGGTCCTGATCGTCGAGCATGGTCGGTACGGGCCACGCTTCCCGCCGGAGCCAGGCACCCGGTGGGTAGTTGCCCCGATCGGGGGCGACGGCCGTGCTCACCGCGTAGAGGTCGACGTCGGTCGGCATGCCGTTCGCCTCCAACCAGTCGGTGAGGCGCGGGACCTCCTTCTGACAGTGGGGGCACCAGTGCGCCAGGAACATCACGATCTTGGGCCGGCCGTCGCCGGGATCGATGCGCACCGCCTCCCCGTCGAAGGACTCCCCCACGAGACCCGGCGCAGGCTGCCCGACCGCGGGATCCGGGGTGGCCTGCGAGAACGCCGGCAGCGCGGAACCGGTGACCTGCACCGGCCCGGTGCTCCGATCGCCACTCGGCACCACCGTCCCACCCGACGGTGACGCGCCACCACCAGCCACGTCGTCACCCGACGAGCGGGTGGCGAGCAGGGCGATGCCCGCGGCGAGCAGGACGACCAGCACCGCGCCACCGATGATCCAGCCGGTGCGGGTTCGCGCCTCGGAGGCCGCCCGGGCCTGGCGAACCCGTTCAGAGCGAGACGAGCTCGCGGTCGGTCGATTCGACAACGGAGACCTCCTGGGGCGCGGGCCGAGCCAGCACCATCATCGCGATCACGAACGAGAAACCGCACAGTGCCATGAACGGCAGCGACACGAAACCGAACTCCCACACATGACGGGTGGTGCACGGAGCCTCGGCCGTGCAGAACGACGTGCCACTGTCCGGCGGGAAGGCCTGGATCCAGCTGTGGTAGACGCTGAACCCGGCCCCGATCACAGCCAGGGGCAGGGCATACCAGCGCACGTCACGATCTCGACGGACCGCGGCGACCGGGAGCACCACCGCGAGGGAGTACATGAAGATGCGCTGATACCAGCACAGGGTGCACGGTGTGAACCCGGCGACCTGTGAGTAGTACAGGCTCCCCAGAGTTGCCACCACCGCCACGAGCGCGGCCAGCGTCACCGACGCGTCGCCCACGTCACGGCGCAACGCCGCCAGCACCGGTGAGGGAACGACCCGCTGAACCACACCCGCGATCACCGTCACCGCCACCGCTGCGAGGCAGCACAACGCGAGCACGGCGAAGAAGAACGATGCGGTCGAGACGCCCATGAGCAACCCCGAGTGTATGGGCGGGGAGACACCCGACGGGGTTCGCCGCCCCTGCTTCGGGTACCCGAGGCGCTGACGGGACGCAGCCTCAGTCGAGGCTCAGTGCTCGATGGTGACGTCGATGACCCTCGGGTGGGCGTCCAACGCCCGGACCGCGCCGACGGCCCGCACGGAGGCCATCTCGGCCACCGCCGGCTCGACTGGCACGTTCGGGCGCAACATGACCCGCAGGTCGTCACCCACCCGGCGCACGTGGGCCTCGGCCATCGAGCTGTCCAACCCATGACGGCTCAGCACCTCCCGCAGCGACCGGGTTGCGGCGTCGGCATGGCGGCGCAGCGGAGCACTGGCCGCCTCGGTGACCGCCAGGTCCAGCTCGTCCGTACCCTCATGTACCACGGTGGCCCAGTCTGCGTACGGGGAGCGGGAGACGTCACCGGCGACCACGAGTGGGACGAACCTCCGAAGCGCGCAACGGACACCGTCTTCACCGGGCGCCGGCCCGTTGCCAGGCTGGCCTCGCACCACCACAGCAACGTCGATGTGCTCGCGCTCCAGCGGGCAGGTCCCCGGCTCGGCCAGGCCTCGGCACGGGAAGGCGGGGGCGCCCGCGTCGTGGCAGCGGGACACCTCGTGTCCGGCCTCGGCCAGCTTGGCGGCTGCCCCCGCCGCGGCCCCCGGGTCCCCTTCGAGAAGCAACACACGCATCGGGCTACACCTCCTGGCCGCTACCGCGGACCCCCTGATCGGCGATACGGCACCGATGGTCGGCGGTGGGCGTGGCCCTCGCACAGGGCATGGCGTCCTAGCGCCATGGGACCTAAGTCCCTTCATCGCCCGACGGCCTGCCCTGCCCGGCCGGACACCCGGCGAGTCACACTGCCGGCACGGGCCTTCGGGCCCGATCCTCCCGAACCGCCCTCCCGCAAGGAAGGACCTCATGGCCCCCAACGACGACCGGAGCATGTTCTCGCTGTTCGCCTCGCTGCTCTCCGTGGCCGCGTTCCTGCTGGCCGCGATCGGCATCGTGGTCGTGGTCAACAAGGACGAAGGTGGCGCCACCACTGCAAAGGCCCCACCCGTACCGGTCACGATCTCGGAGTTCAAGATCGCGCCGGCCAGCATCTCGGTCGGCATCGGGGGGTCGCTGCTGGTCACCAACGGAGGGTCCCAGGTGCACAACCTCGAGATCGTGGGCGGCCCCAAGACCCGCGATCTCGCTCCCGGCGCCAGCCAGGAGCTCGACCTCTCCAGCCTCGCGCCCGGCACCTACGACGTCCTCTGCAACATCCCCGGTCACGCGGACGCCGGCATGAAGGGAACGCTCACCGTGTCGGCTGGGGCGGCTGCGGCCACCACGGACACCGCCGCCGCGGGTGGCCACGGCGGCCACAGCGCTGCGGACTGGGCGAAGCTCGACCAGCAGATGATCGACAGCGCGAACGGCTACGTGAACGCCATCCTGGAGTCGGCCGCTGCGGGCGGGGGGATGACCACCAACGGCGTGCCTGGCCTGCGAGCCGTCCCGACCGAGGGTGTCGGCAACCAGAAGCTGGAGCCGGAGATCCTCCCGGACGGGACCAAGCGGTTCAACCTCACGGCGGCGATCACCCAGTGGCAGGTGGAGCCCGAGCGCACCGTCGAGGCCTGGACCTACAACGGGATGGTGCCCTCACCGTGGATCCGGGTCGAGCCCGGTGACCGGGTGCAGGTCGTGCTGAAGAACGACCTACCGGTGAACACCGACATCCACTTCCACGGGATCACCACCCCCTTCCCCTCCGATGGCGTGTCGCCCATCACCCAGCCACCGATCAAGCCGGGTGAGACCTACACGTACACCTTCACCGCTCCGGACCGGCCGGAGCTCGGGATGTACCACCCCCACAATCACGGCCAGGTGGCGGTGGTGAACGGAATGTTCGGCATGTTCCAGGTGGGCGACCTCCCCTTGCCGCGGGGGCGGACCATCAACGGCGTCACCGTCCCGGCGAACCTCCAGATCGCCCAGGAGATCCCGATGGTGCTGAACGACGCGGGCGTGATCGGCCTGAGCCTGAACGGCAAGGGCTTCCCGGCCACCGATCCCATCGTGAGCAAGGTCGGCGACTGGCACCTCGTCCACTACCAGAACGAAGGTCTGCAGATCCACCCGATGCACCTGCACCACATGCCGCAGCTGGTGGTGGCGAAGGACGGCTTCCCCCTCGAGCAGCCCTACTGGGTCGACACCCTGAACGTGGCTCCGGGCGAGCGCTACAGCGTGCTGGTGCAGAGTCGCCCCGAGGACCTCAACGTCGAGTACCAGCCCGGGCAGCCGGCCGCCGCCCAGTACGGCATCTGGGCCTACCACTGCCACATCCTCACCCATGCGGAGAGCGACGCTGGCCTGCACGGCATGGTGACCGCCTGGATCGTCACCCCCTGAACCCCTCGGGTCCGGGATGGTCGGGAAAGCCCGGCCTCAGCCCGTGACCTCGGACGTCATGTGGGTGGCCGCCAGAGATGCGGCGGCCACCCACCCCATCCAGCAGCCCTCATCAGCCCCGGAAGGCCTCGGGTGGCATCGGTTGGCTCACTCGACGGCCGGTGATCTCACCGAGGGGCACTCGTACCCAGTTCGACTTCTCGTGTGACGACCAGGGCCGCAGCGGGAGCTTCGCCAGCCGGTCACGCTCGGCGGCGTCGACCACCAGCTCGGACCGACCGGTCACCAGGACGCTCCAGCCGGTCTGGGTCCGCCCGTCGGTCTGGTCCACCTCGAAGGCCACGGCGGCGGAGCGGACCGCCGCATCGAACTTCGTGCCCTCGGCGGTACGGAACACGATGACCTCGCCATCCATCACGTAGTTCACCGGCAGGATCACGGGCTGGCCGGCGACCACGACGGCCACCCGACCCACCTGTTGGCCAGCCAGCAACTCCAGGCACGTCTTGCGATCGAGCACCTCGATCCCGGTCCTGCTGTCGACGAGTCGCATCGCGACACCTCCTGATCACCTCCGAGGTTCCCCCCTGACCGGCGGGCGCGTCCAGAGGACAAAGTCGCACGTCGCCGGGCCAGGCATCTCGCCACCGGTCCCCTCGATAGCGCGCTGTACCGCACCGGCTGGGGCCGAAGGGCCTCCGATCCGGCAGGCCTTTTCGCCCTTGCCCCGCCAGCAGGGCCAGGGCACCCTGGGTACGAACACGCGATCCGTGAGGGAAGGAGCCACGAATGTCGCACGAACAGCCCTCGGATGAGTGGACCTTCCTGCGACCGGACGAGTTCGTCGATGACGACGCGGTCGAGCGAGCCGATCAGGCAGCAGAACGCCAGCCCGAGGAACAAGCGATGCACGTGTCGCCCATCGACCGTCTCCCGGCCAACGATCCTGGGCGAGCAGACGTGGACACCGGCACCCCCTCCGGCGACGACGCTGACGAGCGCTCGACAGTGAGCTACTTCGACGACGAGGAGCCGGAGTGGACGAATGAGGACGAACGGCCGCCCACGGTCGAGCATGAACCCGATCTGGAGGAGATCCTGGAGAGCCAGCACTACACGTTCCCGCCCACCGAGCGCTGAAGCGCTCGCCGCACCGTCCCGAACCGAGGAGGTTCTGCCCACGTGGAAGTCGAGGAGCTCGAAGTCCAGGTCACGACCCGAGGCGACGTGCCCGAGGCCGCCAAGCAGTATGCGGTCGAGAAGGTGACTCATCTCGCCCGTCTCACGAAGCGACCGATCCTCTTCGTACAGGTGAAGCTCTCCCTCGAAGGCAACCCGTCGCGGGAACGACCGGCCCTGGCCGAGGCGTCCCTCGACGTGAACGGCCGACACCTGCGAGCCCACGTGGCCGCGCACGACCTGACCGAGGCCGTCGACCTGCTCACCGACCGCCTCCGCCGCCGGCTGGAGCGCAGCACCCACCGGACGGATCCGCAACACCGCCCACCGGCGGGAGACGGGCATTGGCGACACGGAGACCTGCCCACCCAACGCCCGGAGTACTTCGACCGGCCGGTCGACGAGCGGGAGATCGTGCGTCACAAGACCTTCGCCCTGGCCCCGATGACCTGCGATGAAGCCGCGTTCGACCTCGACATGCTCGGCCACGACTTCTACCTCTTCACCGACATCGAGACCGGCGCTGACAGCGTGCTGTTTCATCCCGAAGGATCCGACCGGCTCGAGCTGATGCAGGCGGCCGACGAGAACCGGGTGCCGGAGTCGTGCTCCGCTCCCGTCGTCGCCAGCACCCAACGACCGTCCACGATGACGGTCAGCGAGGCGGAGGAACGGCTCGACGTCTCGAAGGAGCCGTTCGTGTTCTTCGTCAACGTCGAGACGGGCAGGGGGAACGTCATCTACCGCCGCTATGACGGCCACTACGGTCTGATCACCCCGGCATGAGCATCGAGACGACCTGAGGTGATCACGATGGCGACCGAGACCACCGACGCCCCGGCTGGCACGCCAGCGCCGACCACCAAACCCCGAGTCGTCGTGGGGGTCGACGGTTCCGAGGGGTCCCGGGCCGCACTCACCTTCGCCGCGCAGGAGGCCCGGCTGCGGGGTGCCCGCTTGGAGGTCGTCGTCGCCTGGCAGTACCCGGTCCTCACGACCATGCCGGCGTTCGGCGTGCTGCCGCCGGCCGACGAGATGGCCAGCGAGGCCCGCCAAGGCTTGGAGCAGCTCCTCCGTGACGAGGGTCTGGCCGAGGACCCCGAACTCGAGGTGGTCCCGGTGGTCGCACAGGGCCCACCCGCGGCCGCGTTACTCGACGCCTCCAAGGACGCCGACCTGCTGGTGGTGGGCTCGCGTGGCCACGGCGGCTTCACCGGGCTGTTGCTCGGTTCGGTCAGCCAGGCGTGCGTCACCCACGCGATCTGTCCGGTGGTGGTCGTGCCGAAGCCGCCGCGGGAGCCAGGTGGCTGACGTCGCGATCGACCCCCCCACCCGGACGGCTCCGGCCACCGGCGAGACCTGCGATAGACAAAAGCGGTGGAGGTCATCGCCGAGCCGGAGGGGATCGCCGGACTCACCACGGCGGAGGTCGAGGACCGCCGAGCCAAGGGGCTCACGAACGACGTTCCGGACCCCACGAGCCGCACGGTCGGCCAGATCATCCAGGCGAACGTCCTCACGCCCTTCAACTTCCTGCTCGGAAGCCTGCTCCTGGTGATCCTCGCGGTGCGTGAGTACCGAGACGCGCTCTTCGGCATCGTCCTCGTCGCCAACGCCCTCATCGGCATCATCCAGGAAACCCGTTCCAAGCGGGCGCTCGACCGGCTCGCGCTGCTCAACCAGCCCAGGGTGACGGTGCTTCGTGACGGCGCCCCGGTGGAGGTCTCAACCCGCGAACTGGTCCTCGACGACGTGATCGTGCTGAGCCTCGGCGACCAGATCACGGTGGACGGCACGGTCATCGACACCTCGGGCCTGGAAGTCGACGAATCCCTGCTCACAGGCGAGGCGGACCCGGTGGACAAGGCACTTGGCGACCACGTGCTCTCCGGCAGCTTCGTGGTTGCGGGCGGCGGCCGGATCAGGGCGACCGGTGTCGGATCCGACGCCTACGCCTTCCGCCTGAGCAGCGAGGCCCGCCGCTTCTCCCTCGTGCGCTCGGAGCTGCGCGAGGGCATCAACCGGATCATCTCCTTCGTCGGCTGGCTCATGGTGCCCACAGCCGTGTTGCTGGTGACTGCGCAGATCCGGGCCGACGAGGGTCTCATCTCCGCGGTGCAGGGCTCGGTCGCCGGTCTGGTGGCCATGGTCCCCGAAGGGCTCGTGCTCCTCACCAGCATCGCCTTCGCGGTCGGCGCCACCCGGCTGGCCCGCCAGCAGGTGCTGACCCAGGAGCTGGCCGCCATCGAAGGGCTGGCACGGGTCGACGTGATCTGTCTCGACAAGACCGGCACCCTCACCGAAGGCGAGCTGGTGCTCGCCACCGTCGAGCACCTCGACGGTGGCGACCCCGACGCCGCCGCCGCCCTCGCGGCGCTCGCCGCAGCCGACGAGCACCCGAACCCCAGCCTGCTCGCGATCCGTTCGCAGTACGCCACCCCTCCGGGGTGGACGCTCAGCAGTTCCGTGCCGTTCTCCTCCGCCCGCAAGTGGAGCGCCGCGGCCTTCGAGGACCACGGCTGCTGGTTCCTCGGAGCCCCCGACATCCTGCTCACCTACGCCACGCCTTCGGCTGACGCCTCCGAGCGCCTCCGGTACTACACCGAGCGAGGCCGGCGGGTGATCATGCTCGCCCGCTCGCCCGCCGGCCTGCGTGGCGAGGAGCTCCCTGATGGGCTGGTGCCGGTTGCCCTCGTCGTACTGGAGGAGAAGCTCCGCGACGCCGCGTTCGGCATGATCCGCTACTTCGAGGACCAGCAGGTCACGGTGAAGGTGATCTCCGGGGACAACCCGGTCACGGTGGCCGCGGTCGCCCAGCGGGTCGGCGTGGCCGGCGCGGCTACCGCCTTCGACGCCCGTCAGCTCCCCGAGGACCCTACCGAGCTCGCCCGGGTGATGGAGGATCACTCGGTCTTCGGCCGGGTCACCCCGCAGCAGAAACGCTCGATGGTCCACGCGCTGCAGTCGATGGGGCACACCGTGGCGATGACCGGCGATGGTGTCAACGACACCCTGGCATTGAAAGACGCCGACATCGGTGTCGCGATGGGCACCGGTAGCCAGGCCGCGCGTGCCGTCGCCCGGTTCGTGCTGCTCGGCAACGACTTCGCCTTGTTCCCCTCAGTCGTGGCCGAGGGGCGCCGGGTGATCGCCAACGTGGAGCGGGTGGCCAACCTCTTCCTGACCAAGACCTTCTACGCCATGCTGCTCGCGCTCGCGGTCGGGGTCGCGGGCCTGCCGTTCCCGTTCATCCCCAGGCACTTCACGATCATCTCCAGCCTCACCATCGGCATCCCGGGCTTCTTCCTCGCGCTGGCACCGAACGCCCGGCGGGCCCGACCGAACTTCCTCGCCCGAGTCCTGCGCTTCGCCGCCCCTGCCGGGTCGGTCGCCGCGACCGCCACGCTCACCGCCTACCAGATCGCTCGGGAGGTCGAGGACCTCGACGTCGAGATCGCCCGCACCGTCGCCGTCGTCGTGCTGTTCATGGTGGCCATCTGGGTGCTCGCCATCCTGGCCAGGCCCTTCAACGGCTGGCGAGCCGCGCTAGTGGGATCGATGGCCGGAGCGTTCTTCCTCACCCTCGCGCTCCCCCGGCTGCGGGCCTACTTCGAGTTGCCGCTCCCGCCGGCCGATGCGTTGCTGGTCGCGGTCGCGGTCGGGGCAGCAGCCTGCGGGCTCCTGGAACTGGGCTGGCGACTGGCTGGCTGGGTCGACCGGAACACGTCCATCAACCTCGAGATGGCCGCTCGCTGACCCGATCACCGGTCAGCGCCGCGCCGATCCCTTGCGCTGCCGTTCGGCTAAGCGAGCCGCGTAGACCGCGGCTTCGGTGCGACGCTGCATGCCCATCTTCGACAGCAGGTTCGACACGTAGTTCTTGACCGTCTTCTCCGCGAGATACATCCGGTCGGCGATCTCGCGGTTGGTGAGCCCCTCGGCCAGCAGATCGAGGATGCGTCGCTCCTGATCGGTCAGCGCTTCCACCCGCTCATCACCCACGGAGCCGTTGCGCAGCCGGTCGAGCACCCTCGCCGTCACCGAGGGATCGAGCAACGACTGGCCCGACGCGACCGCTCGCACCGCCTCGACGAGCTCAGAGGCGCGGATCTGCTTGAGAACGTAGCCGGCCGCGCCGGCCATGATCGCGTCGAACAGCGCCTCGTCGTCGGCGTAGGAGGTCAACATCAGGCAGTGGAGCTGCGGCATCCTGGACCGCACCTCCCGGCAGACCTCCACGCCGTCGCCGTCCGGCAGCCGCACGTCGAGCACAGCCACGTCCGGGTTCGTGGCGGGGATGCGCCGCAGTGCTTCCTCCGCAGTGCCCGCCTCGCCGATCACCTCCATGTCGCCGGCACCTTCGAGCAGCTCTCGAAGCCCGCGGCGCACCACCTCGTGGTCATCGAGCAGGAACACGCGGATCGGCATTCTGACATTGTGCCCGATGCCGACTCCGGTCGCGTCTGGAGTCCCCGTCCGAGCGGGTCAGCCACTCCCGTCGGGACCGAGGCGGTGGTGCTTGAGCTCCCCTTTCCCGTACCACCCGCCGATGCGGCGTCCGGTGACCAGGTCGGTGCTGATCGCCACCCAGTGGTCGGTCTGCTCGTTCGCCCACGGCCGCAGGGGGAGCCGGCGGAGCCGCTCGAGGTCATGTGGGTCGGTGACCAGCGACGACTGGCCACGGACCAGGACCGACCAGCCCGTGTGGCTCACCGGATCGATCTGGTCGGTCTCGAACGCCACGATGGCCCCCAGGAGCGCGGCCCGCAGCTTGCCCCCCTCCGAGGTGCGGATGATGATGCGCTCGCGTTCGGCGTCGTACGCGAAGTTCACCGGCAGCACGACCGGCAAGGCGTTGATCGACAGACCGACTCGACCCACGGGTACCGTACGCAGCAGCCCCAGGCAGTGAGCGCGGTCGAGGATCTCCATGCCGTTGCGGTCTTCTTCCACCATCGACGATGGTGCGCGGGCCACCTGAGTGCCGGGTAGGGCCGAACGTCCCGCACGGCAGGACGGATCCACCCGCGCGCTGCGCCCACTACGCTCAGGATGCATGTACCGGACGGTGGTGGTGCCTCTCGATGGATCCGAACTCGCCGAGCGGGCCCTCGGTCCGGCATCCACCGTCGCCCGGGCCGCGGGCGCCGAGCTGCAGCTGATGCGCGTCGTCGGAGCTGGCGGGGCAGAGGAAGCCCATCGCTACCTCGAGGGGTGGGCGGCGCGGCTGGACGTGCCCTGCCGCCCGCCGTACGTGATCGAAGCCGATTGGGTGGCGGAGTGCATCGCCAACGCGGCAGAGGAGCCGGGCGCGCTCATCTGCCTGACCAGCCATGGGAGCAGCGGAGTGCGCCGGGTCCTGCTCGGCTCGGTCGCCGAGGACGTCTTGCGTCTCGGCTCCGGACCGGTACTGGTGGTGGGCCCGGAGCTGGCCTCGGGCAGCCCGACGCTCCAAGGCGGGCGCCTGCTGGTGTGCACGGACGGGTCCGCCTTCTCAGAGTCCATCCTGCCCGTCGCAGCAGAGTGGGCGAGCCATTTCGGGCTCGAACCGTGGGTGACCAGCGTGGTCGACCCCGATGCTGCGACGAGAGCCGCTGGCCGTGAGCCCGTGCCGGACACCGTCGACAGCGCCCACGTGGAGCGGGTGGCCCGAGGGCTGGGCGTGAACGGGACCGCCGGCGGGTGGGAGGTTCTCTACGACCGCGATCCGGCGGCGGCGATCGTCGATTTCGCAGCCCGCCTCCCCGCCGCGATCGTGGCCATGGCCACGCACGGCACGACGGGGCTGGCTCGGGTGGCGATCGGCAGCGTCGCCGCGGACGTGGTACGTCATGCACCCTGCCCGGTGCTGGTACTCCGCCCCGACGGCCTCCACGACGGGACGACCGAACCGCCCGCCGGCTGAGCTGCGCCGCCGGCTCCACGGTCAGCTGCGAGGCACCCGCCCTTCCACCGCGTCGTCGCCGAACAGCGCCCGGGTCACAGGCTCGTAGTTCGGGCCACGGCGGAGGTGGTGACCACCGTCGACGTTGATGGTGGCGCCGGTGATCCAGCTCGACTCCGGCCCGAGCAGGAAGCGCACCAGTGCCGCCACATCGTCGACGGTGCCGGTGCGACGCACCGGCATCTGGTCAAGGTAGTCGCCTCGGATCTGCTCGTCGGCCATCACCAGCGACACCAGGTCGGTGTCGACCAGGCCCGGTTGCACGGAGTTCACCCGCACCCCGGCCACCCCGAGCTCGTCCGCGGCCACCCGCACCAGCATGTCGATGGCCGCCTTACTGACGCAGTACGGGCCCATGAACCGATGCGTCGCCACCCCCGCGATCGACGAGATGGCGACCATGGCACCCCCGCCGCTGGCGCTGATGGCCGCACCGGCGTGCTTGAAGGTGAGGAAGGTCCCGGTGGTGTTGGTGGCGAGGATGCCATCCCACTCCTCGAGCGGGGTGACCAGGAGCGGCCCGAGCCCACCCCGGCCGGCGGCGGCGACGGCGAGGTGAAGCGAACCGAGCGGCGCCGTGGCGGCATCGACCGCGGCGCGCACCTGCTCTTCGTCCGCGACGTCGCACGCCACCCAGTGGACCGAACCCTCGCCTGATGACTCCTCCCGCAGCAGATCGGCGGCCTCGCGCAGCCTCGACTCCGTGCGACCGGCGATGGTGACCGTCGCGCCGTCACGTACGAGGTACCGCGCACACTGCAAGCCGATGCCGCTGCCTCCGCCGGTCACCAGCGCTGCCTGCCCTGCCAACGTGCTCATCCGCACCACCACCTCGACGCTCTCGAACCCGGCGAAACCTACGCTGTCCGCGTGGGCGCCACCACTCCCCAGCTCATCGAGCCGATGCGTGCCGTGCTGGTTGACGCGGTCCCCGACGACGATGACCGCTGGTCCTACGAGATCAAATGGGACGGCATGCGTGCCATCGCCGTGGTCGAACACGGCGTGCTCCGCCTGCACACGGCGAACCTGCTCGACGCCACCGATCGGTTCCCGGAGCTGCAGGCCCTGGCCGCGGCCATCGCCCCCCGCACGGCCGTCCTCGACGGCGAGATCGTGACCTTGGACGACCGAGGGATCCCGGACTTCGGCCGGCTGCAGCCACGCATCCAAGCCCACAGCCCCGCTTCGGTGCAGCAGGCTGCAGCCCGCCAGCCCGTGGTGTACGTGTTGTTCGACCTGCTGGCGCTCGACGGTCGGGACCTCACCGCCCTGCCGTACGAGCAGCGGCGATCCATGCTGCGAGACCTGATCACCCCCGGCCCCGCCTGGCGGGTCACCGAAGCGTGGACCGGCGGGGGGCGAGAGTTGCTCGAGGTCATGCGCGACCGCGGCCTGGAGGGCCTGATCGCCAAGCGGCTCGGCAGCCGTTACGAACCGGGACGCCGCTCCGGCGCCTGGCGGAAGCTGAAGGTCCGCCAGCAACAGGAGCTGGTGGTCGGGGGTTGGCTGCCCGGCAAGGGCGCGCGATTGCCGACCTTCGGAGCCCTGCTCGTCGGCTACATCGACGGCCCGTCGCTGCGGTACGCAGGCCGAGTCGGCACCGGCTTCGACCACCGCGAGCTGCACGAGCTGCGGCGCCTGCTCGACGCCCGCTCGACCGACCGCTGCCCGTTCGACCCGCCACCGCCGGCGGCGGTGCGCAAGCTCGCCCGGTGGTCCGAGCCGACCCTCGTGGTGGAGGTCGCCTTCCGGGAGTGGACCGCTGACGGAATCCTCCGCCAGCCGGTGTACCTCGGCCAGCGGATCGACAAGGATCCGAGCCAGGTGGTGCGCGAGCAGGCGTGAGCGACTCGCCCCGACCCGGTCTGGCAGCACAGACGTGCGATGCTGACATGGTGCGATCCGGTCTGGACGACGACGAGGTACGACTCGTCATCCCGGCCACGCCGGCCTACAGCCGGGTCGCTCGGGTGGCTGTCTCGGGGATCGCTGCTCGCCTCGGTCTGCGACTCTCGGAGATCGAGGACCTGCGGATCGCGGTTGACGAGACGCTGATCCTGTTGCTCCGATCCGCCGGAGCGGCGGACACGATCGCGCTCACCTTCCACATCCAAGCCGGCAGGCTCACCATCGACGCAGGTGCGAACGCTGGCCCGAGCGGTCACCAGCTCGACGACACGGTGCGCTCGCGCTTCGAGCACCTCGTGGGACCGGTCGTCGACGAGTACCAGCTCGGCGAGCACGGCGAGCGGGTGCGCCTGGTGAAGACGCTGCCCACCTGACCAGTCCACCACGATCTCGTCGGGTGCCGACTCAGCGACCGGTGTGACCGAACCCGCCGTCACCCCGGTGGGAGCCATCGAGCTCGTCGACCACGTCAAGCACCACGTGTTCCACGGGCTGCACGACGAGCTGGGCGATGCGCTCGCCGCGCACCACCTCGAAATCCTGCACCGGATCGGTGTTCAGCAGCAGCACCTTCAGCTCACCTCGGTAGCCGCTGTCGATCAGACCGGGCGAGTTGAGGCACGTCACCCCGTGATGGAGCGCGAGCCCGCTCCGAGGCTGCACGAAACCGGCGAAGCCTTCCGGGATGGCGATGGCCACACCGCAGGGCACCAACGCCCGTCCGCCCCCGGCGCGGATCACCACGTCGTGGCGAGCCAGCAGGTCCAGACCGGCGTCGCCCGGCCTGGCGTAGGCGGGAAGCGGGAGGTCAGGATCGAGGCGGACCAGCGGGATGCGCAACACGAGCGCAGGCTAGGCGAGACACGAAACGGGACGAGCACCCTATCGGCCGGCTGCGTCTACCATGCGGCCGATGTCATTCGAGCCCGCAGCAGGCTCGCGAAGGCTGCGCGATCACATCGGGGTGCTCCGTCGCCGGGCGCTCGTCGTCGCCGCCGTCACCCTCGCCGCCGCGCTGGTCGCGCTCGGGCTGTCGCTGACCCAACCTCGGCGCTACACCGCCACCGCGCAGGTGCTGTTCCAGCAGGACACGGCCACGGTGCAGGATCCGCGGCCCGACCAGATCGTCGACAGCAAGCGCCTGGACCCGGTGCGGGTGATGCAGAACGAGGCCCGCCTGGCCTCCAGCGAGCTGGTCCGGGAGCGGGCGCGCGACCTGCTCGGCCAACCGGTGAGCGGCTCGGTGACCAACGTCCGCGACTCGGACGTCCTCCTCTTCTCCGCCAACGCCTCGACCCCCGAGGGCGCGGCCAGCGCCGCGAACGCCTGGGCTGACGCGTACACCGCGGTGCGAGCGGACCTGTCGGCCTCCCGGACCACCGCCAGCTCGTCGGCCATCGCCGCGCAGCTCGATGCCATCGACTCCCGGGTGGCGGCGATCGACCGGGAGCTCGACGCCGGGCCCGACGCCGAACGGGCCGCGGCACTGGACGCGGAGCGGGCCGCGCTGATCGACCAGCGGGCCGCATGGGTCCGCCAGCAGCAGGTCCTGGCGGCCGACACCGCGCTGGCATCGACCAACGAGGCGCGAGTCATCGACCGGGCCGATCCCCCACGGCACCCTTCACAGCCGGCCACGCTCCGCAACCTGGTCCTGGCCGTGCTGGTGGGGCTCGTGCTCGGCCTGGCCACTGCGTACGCAGTCGACGAGCTCGACGACGCCATCCGGAACGTCGACGACCTGGCGCGGGCGTTGGCGCTGCCCGCCATCGGCGCCGCCAGCACGCTGCCGGCATCGGGTGACGTGCGGATCGTCCCCGCCGACGATCCCGCGTTGGTCGAAGCCGGGGTGGCACCGCTGGCACCACCGGAGGCGGGCACCGGTCGCGCCCAGGTCCTGGTCGTACCCCGCGGGTCGCGGGGGCGGCAGGTGCGGGAGCGGGCCACGGCCCTCGATCGGCTCGGGGTGCATCTCGTGGGCGCAGTGCTGGCCGTGGGCGAGCAGGACGCCTCGGCTGACTCGACGTCGGACCTGGAGCGTTCCCGCCACCTCGCCTCCCAAGCGACCAGCGAGCAGCTGCGGGCATGACCACCGTCCACGTCGTCGTGGACGCGCTGCCGGTCCACTTCGGCGGCGGAGCCACCTACCTCACGAACCAGCTCCAGGCCCTCCGGCGCGTGGCCCCGGACGTGCAGGTGCAGCTCCTCGCCGGGCGGTGGAATGAGCCGCTGCTCCGCGAGAGCGGGCTATCCGCCGCGCAGGTCGAGGTGATCCGGGTCCCCGACGGGATCGGCCGTGGTGTCTGGGAGCAGGTGGCCCTCCCCGGTCGAGCCACCCCGCCAACCGTGCTGTACGCGCCGGGAGGCATCGTGCCGCTCCGTCCGTGCCGGGTCCCCGTACTGGCGGCCCTCCAGAACCCGAACTTCTTCGGCCGTGGCCGACAGGCCACCCACAACCGGCGCTGGCACCGCCGGTGGCGGGTGGCGCTGCACCGGTGGTGCGCTCGGCGCGCCGATCACCTCATCACGGTCTCCGAGTCCTTCCGCCGGGAGGTGGTCGGCGATCTCCCCGAACTGGCGGGCCGCCTCAGCGTCATCCCGAGCGGCATCGCTCCACTCCCCAGCGAGCACCTGCCCCCACCCAC
>NZ_DAIUCK010000071.1:0-15648 GCF_036846205.1 Rhabdothermincola sp.
CCCCAGCACGCGTTTGACAGGCCAGAACGCGAGAGAGGCGAAGCGTGTGGAGGCGACGGGGTGACGGGGCCGGGTCAGCGGGTGAGGTGGGCTCGGGCTGCGCCGGCCACGTAGATCGAGCCCGTCACGAGGACCACATCGTCCTCGCTGGCGATCGCGAGCGCACGATTCACCGCCGCCTCGACGCCGGCCACGACCTCCACATCGAGACCAGCGAAACGCTCCTGTGCGATCTGCGCGATGACCTCGGCGGGCACCGCCCGTGGCGACGGCGCCGTGCACGCGACGAGCACATCCGCACTCCCCACGTCGAGCGCGTCGAGCATGGCCCCGACGTCGCGCTCTGCCAGCATGCCGACCACGAGGATGCGCCGGCCACCGACGTCGAACTCGTCGTTCATGGTGTCTGCGAGCGCGGACGCGCCGTCGGGGTTGTGTGCGCCGTCGACGATCACCAGCGGGAAGTGGCCGAGGACCTCGAAGCGGCCGGGCACCGTCAGCCCGGCGAACGCGGCGCGCACCACCTCCACGTCGAGCGCCCGCGCGAAGAACGCCTCGGCGGCCGCCACCGCCAGCGCGGCGTTGTCGGCCTGGTGCCGGCCGTGCAGGGGCACGAACACGTCCTCGATGACCCCACCCGGGGTGCGGAGGTCGAGCAAGCGACCACCCACCGCCACCCGGTCCTGCTCGACGTCGAAGTCCTCGCCCCGGACCCAGGTCCCTGCGTGCGGCTCGCGCTCGAAGATCTCCCGTAGCTCCGGATCGGTCTCCCCCAGCACGAGGAACGACCCCGGCTTGATGATGCCGGCCTTCTCGGACGCGATCGCGGCCCGCCAATCCCCCACCCCGTCGGTGTGGTCGAAGCCGATGTTGGTGATCACCGCCACGTCGGCGTCGACGACGTTGGTCGCATCGAAGCGCCCCAGCAGCCCCACCTCCACCACCGCGACGTCGACCGCGCTGTGGGCGAACCACGACAGCGCCGCCGCGGTGAGCAACTCGAAGTACGACGGTGTGACCCCTGCGAGCGGCTCGAGCTCGGCGATGTCGGTGATCAGCGCGGCGAAGTCGTGGTCGGAGATGGGCTCCAGGTTCCACGCCAGCCGTTCGTTGATGCGCTCGAGATGCGGGCTGCTGTAGGTACCGACCGACAACCCGTGCTCCACCAGCAACGCCGAGACCATCCGTGCCACCGAGCCCTTGCCGTTGGTACCGGTGACGTGCACGACCTTGAACGCCCGCTGCGGATCGCCGAGCACACCGACCAGCCGCCTGATGGGCTCGAGGGACAGCCCCCCCACGCGGCCGGCCGTCGCCTCGCGGTTGATGTGGCGGTCGAGGTAGTCGAGCGCGCCGGCGTAGTCCACCCGCTGGCCGGCGATCAGGATGCCGCGCGCCGTGGCCGGGCCTGGGCGGTCTGCCCGCTGGCACGCGGCACGAGCGTCGGGTTCACCTTCTCGAGCACGACCCCCTGGTCGATGACCACCTTCCCGACGTCCGTGCGGCTCGGGAGGTCGTACATCACGTTGAGCAGCACCTCTTCCAGGATGGCCCGCAGGCCCCTCGCCCCGGTGCCCCGCAGCAACGCCTGGTCGGCGATGGCGGCGAGCGCATCGTCGGTGAACTCCAGCTCGACATCCTCGAACTCGAAGAACTTGCGGTACTGCTTGACGAGGGCGTTGCGGGGCTCCACCAGGATGCGGATCAACGCCTCCTGATCGAGGTTGCTCACCGCCCCGAGCACGGGCAGCCGGCCGATGAACTCCGGGATGAGCCCGAACTTGAGGAGGTCCTCCGGGAGCACCTTCGCGTAGATCTCGCCCAGGTCCTTCTCGTCACCGGAGCGGATCTCGGCGGCGAAGCCCACCCCCTTCTTGCCGATGCGGCTCTCGATGATCTTGTCGAGCCCGGCGAAGGCACCACCGCAGATGAACAGGATGTTCGTGGTGTCGATCTGGATGAACTCCTGATGGGGGTGCTTTCGCCCACCCTGCGGTGGCACCGAAGCCGTGGTGCCCTCCAGGATCTTCAGGAGCGCCTGCTGCACACCTTCACCTGATACGTCACGGGTGATCGACGGGTTCTCGCTCTTGCGGGCGATCTTGTCGATCTCGTCGATGTAGATGATGCCCGTCTCGGCCTTCTTGACGTCGTAGTCGGCCGCCTGGATGAGCTTGAGCAGGATGTTCTCGACGTCCTCACCGACGTAGCCGGCCTCGGTGAGCGCGGTGGCATCGGCGATGGCGAACGGCACGTTCAGCATGCGGGCCAACGTCTGGGCGAGCAACGTCTTGCCGCAGCCCGTCGGCCCGATGAGCATGATGTTGCTCTTGGAGAGCTCGACGTCGTCGTTGTGGGTGGCCCCGTACTGCACCCGCTTGTAATGGTTGTAGACCGCGACCGAGAGGATCTTCTTCGCCGCGTCCTGACCGATGATGTAGTCGTTCAGGAACTCGTAGATCTCACGGGGCTTGGGAAGCTCGTCGAAGCGCAGGTCCGAGGACTCGGCCAGCTCCTCTTCGATGATCTCGTTGCACAGGTCGATGCACTCGTCGCAGATGTACACGCCCGGCCCGGCGATGAGCTTCTTGACCTGCTTCTGTGACTTGCCGCAGAACGAGCACTTGAGGAGCTCACCGCCGTCTCCGAACTTGGCCACCTCGCCTCCCCCGTGTTCCCTGCGTTCCCTGCGTTCCCTACCGGACGGCCGAGATCGGGCCGGACTTGTCCGCCAGCTGCCTGGCCGTGATCACCTCGTCGATGATGCCGTATTCGCGGGCCTCCTCCGCGGACATCACGAAATCGCGGTCGGTGTCCCGGTGGATCTTCTCCACCGGCTGGCCGGTGTGGCGGGAGAGGATCTCCTCCAGGAGGGTGCGGAGGCGCAGGATCTCCTTCGCGGCCAACTCGATGTCGGTGCCCTGCCCGAACGCCTGCGAGTAGGGCTGATGGATGAGGATGCGGGTGTGGGGCAGGGCGAGCCGCTTCCCCTTGGTGCCCGCGGCGAGGAGCACCGCGGCCGCGGACGCGGCCTGTCCGAAGCAGATCGTGGCGATGTCGTTCTTCACGAACTGCATGGTGTCGTAGATGGCGAGCAGCGCGGTGATGCTGCCTCCGGGGCTGTTGATGTAGAGGGAGATGTCCTTGTCGGGGTCTTCCGACTCGAGGTGCAGCAGCTGGGCGCAGATGAGGTTGGCGGCCACGTCGTCGATGGGCCATCCCACGAAGATGATGTTCTCCTTGAGCAGCTTGGAGAACAGGTCGTAGCGCTTTTCGCCCATCGCCGTCTTCTCGTCGACGTAGGGCATGTAGTCGTAGATCGGCTCCATCACGAGTCGTCCTCTTCGTCGCGGTGGGTGTCGGTGTCGGCCGCTTCGGATTCGCCGCCGTGGTCTGCGGGCTCGTCGGCGGGATACTCGAGATCAGCCCGGTCGATCGGATGGCCCTCTTCGTCGACGATCTCGACCCGCTCGACGAGCCAGTCGAGGGCCTTGCGCTTCCTGATGTCGGAGCGTACCGCCTGCTCCTGGCCGCCGCGCGCGAACTCTTCCCGCATCCTGGCGGGGTCCACGCCCAGCCGCGACGCCGCCGCCTCGTACTCGGCGTCGAGATCCTCCTCGGTGACCTCCAGGCCCTCCGCGTCGGCGACCGCCCGCAGCGCCAGGTCGACCTTGGCCGACACGGTGGCGGTCTCGCGGAGCTCCTCGAGCAGCTGCTCCTGGGTGCGCCCGCTCAGCTCCAGCCACTGCTCGAGACTCATGCCCTGGGCCTGCAGCCGCATCAGCAGGTCGTTGAGGCGCTCGCGCATCTCCGCCGTGACGAGCGCCTCGGGGATCTCGTCCTCGACCAGCTCGGCGAGCGCCTCGCCCACCTTCTCCCGCAGCGCCATGCTCGCCCGGGCCTTCTTCACCATGCCGATCCTGGTGGCGTAGTCGGCTCGGAGCTCGTCGAGCGTGTCGAACTCCGACGCCTCCGACGCGAACTCGTCGTCGAGCTCCGGCAGCTGACGCTCTTTGATCTCCTTCACCAGCACCCGGAAGTGCAGGTCCCCCTCGCCCTCGCCGCTCGGGTGGGGGGCGTCGAACTCGAAGATCTCGCCCACCTTCGCCCCCCGGAGCTGCTCGTCCAGTTCGCGCACGATCAACCCGCTGCCGACCTGGTAGAGGTAGTCGTCCGCGGTGAGGCCTTCCAGCGGCTCGCCGTCCTGGGAGCCGGCGATGTCGATCGTGACGTAATCGCCCGCGGCGGCGGGACGGTCGACGGCGACCAGCTCGCCGAACTGGGCTCGGAGCCGTTCGAGCTGCGCGTCGATCTCCTCGGTGGTGACCGTGGGCGAGGGGATGGTCACCCGCAGGCCGGCGTAGCCCGGCACGGTGACCTGCGGGCGGACCTCCACCACCGCGTCGAACGCGACAGCGCCGTGGTCCTGGCCGTCGACGATGTCGATCTCCGGTGCGGCGATGACATCGACGTCGTGCTCGACCACCGCCTGCGCGAAGTAGTCGGGGATGGCGTCGTTGAGCGCCTGCACCCTGGCGGCCTGCCTGCCGATGCGAGCCTCGAGCACCTTGCGGGGCGCCTTGCCCGGCCGGAAGCCGGGGATACGGACCTCGCGGGCGATCTTGCGGAAGGCGTCATCGATCGCCTTCTCGAACTCCTGTTCGTCGACCTCGACCGAGAGCTTGACCTTGTTGCCCTCGAGGGGCTCGACGGTGCTTTTCACAGGCTGGTGAGTGTACCGGCCAGGGTCGAGCGGCCGTGCACCCGCCTCGGCGACGCCAGTGCGGGCCAGCCGCCGGGCCCGGGTGGCTCTTCAGACGCTGCTCGGCGCCACGCCACTCACCGCCGGCGCCACCTTGGGCCAGCCGATCTCGCGCTCGTAGGCCAGCGCCACATCGAACAGCTCGGCGTCGCGATGGTGCCGGGCGAGGACCTGCATCCCGATCGGGAGCCCGTCGAGGGTGCCGGCGGGGATCGACACCGCGGGGTTGCCGTAGATGTTGGAGATGATGGTGAGCCCACCCATGGTCACCAGGTCGGGCACCTTCTCCACCACTGCGTCGACGAGGGCGTTCGACAGGCGCGGGAACGCGCCCCCCACCACCCGCACCGTGGCCATCACGGCCCGGAAGGCGGCGCGGGCAGCCGGACTCGCTTTGGCCCGATCGATGAACGTCTCCGTCGGGCTGGAGGTCGTGGCCTCGGCGGGGAACGCCGGGCCGGGGTTGGTGGCCGAGATGATGTAGTCGACCTGCTCGAACGCGGTAGCCATCGCCTCGTTCGCCTGCACCCGCTGGGCCTCGGCCACGCTCGCCAGATGCAGGTTGTAGAGCGACTGGGCCAGGATCGTCCCGAGCGCGATCTCGTCGGTGAGGTCCTTCGCGCAGCGGGGCCAGTAGGGCCCGAGCTCGGCTAGCAAGGTGGAGAGGTTCCCCATCGCCCATTGGGCGGCGAGGTTCGGGAGCCGGAGGTCGATGTCGACCTCAACCATGCCGGTCAGCTCGATGAGATCCTTCGCCGCTGCCCGGATCCGCTCCTCCACGCCGGGCTCCAGGCGGACACCGGCGATCGACGGCAGGACCGCGACCCGCTTGCCCCTGAGCTCCGTCCGGCCGAGCCCGGCTTCCCAGCCGCCGGGGTTGGGCAGGCTCCAGGGGTCGCGCGGGTCGACGCCGGCGCACACGTCGAAGTGGCGGGCCGCGTCGCGGACGGAGCGAGCCAGGCACCCCAGCACCACGGTCCCGGGCCGGAAGAACGCCACCGGGCCGCGGCTGATGCGCCCGTAGGTGCCCTTCATGCCGAGCAGCCCGCAGTAGCCCGCCGGGATGCGGATGGAACCCCCGCCGTCCCCACCGGACGCGATGGTGACCAGCCCGCCGGCCACCGCCGCCGCGCTCCCACCGGAGGAGCCCCCGGCGGTGCGTCCCCGCCGCCACGGGTTGTGGGTGACGCCATTGAGCTTGGTGACGCTCACGTTCAGCCCGCCGAACTCCGACGCAGTCGTGAGGCCTACGGGCACCGCGCCACCGTCCTCGATGAAGCGCCGCACGCTCTCCCCCGTGTAGGTGGCGAGGCGGTCCTTGAACACCAGCGAGGCACCGGTGTCAGGCCAGCCCTCGACCTGATCGAGCTCCTTGATGCCCACCGGCACCCCACCGAAGGGCTTGTTCAGGTCGGCCCGCTCGGCAGCCGCGAGGGCGCGTTCGGGGTCGAGGAAGGAGAAGCAGTTGAGGTCACTCGCGGCGATCGCGTCGAGCGTGGCCTGCAGCTCCTCCTTGGGCGAGCGGGTGCCGGCCCGGAACGCGTCGACGAGCGAGCAGGCGTCGTCCAACCATGGGGTGTCGGTCATCGCACGATCCTGCCCGACCCGCAACCGCTACGCACGATGACCGCCGGATCGGAGCGCACCCACCGCGTCGCTCGGGTTCGCCCGATGGCTAGGCTCGCCCGCACGGGGAGTGGCGCAGCTTGGTTAGCGCGCCTGCTTTGGGAGCAGGAGGCCGGGAGTTCGAATCTCCCCTCCCCGACCGCACGGGCCCGACCCCGGGTTCCCGACGCTCTCAGCTACGAGGGCGGTCGCCCGGACCACCTGACAGCGATGCCAACTCGGCGACGCGGCATCCATCGCCACCGGCCTTCTTGACCTCGTACATGAGGGCATCAGCCGCGCGGACGAGCGCGTCGACTTCGAGTCCGTCACAGACCTGCCCGGTGACGATCCCCGCGCTGACCTCGATCGGCGGCGATGTCGCCCGGTAGGCGTCGAGCAACCGGTCGATCAGCGGGCCCAGCTCGCCCGATTCGATGTCGGGAAGGAAGAACGCGAACTCATCCCCGCCGAGGCGCGCTCCGAGGTCGGTGCGGCGGAGCTGACGGCGCGAGATCGCCGCGAACTCCCCGAGCAGCCGATCGCCCGCGTCATGACCCTCGAGGTCGTTGCAGGCCTTGAGCCGGTCGATGTCGATGAAGATGAAGGCGAAAGTCGACTTCGCCCTCCGTGCCCGCGACAGTTCACGCTCCACCTCTTCGTAGAAGCGCCGGCGGTTCCACAGGCCTGTGAGAGGATCGATTGACGCTCGCGAGTTCGCCAATGCCAGCAGGTATCCGATCACCGAGATGGCCAGCGCGGCGCCCACGTACACCAGGGTCTGCATCGTCGCGTTCCAGGCGACGGCGAAGACCGATGCACCGTCGGGATGCGCCGCGAGCGCGACGGCACCACAGCCACCGGCGATGACCGCCACGATCAGCCCCGGCGTCCGCCCGAGCGCCCACGCCGCGAGCGCGACCGGCACTATGTAGAAGACCGGGAACGCATAGTCCGGTCCACTCAGGTAGTCCACGAAGGTGATCACGGACATCAGGGCGGTGACCGCCGTGACGACGGCTCGGACGTTCGGCCGCTCGTGGAGGTTGAGGAGGAGTCGGGAAAGCGAGGTGATCACGGCGCACCCAGTCTCGGTCGTGGAGCCCACTCGACAGCAACACCAGCATCGCCGCCGCCTCGCCACCGAACCACGATCGATGCTGGCTCTACCCCGCACGCCCCGAGCCGACCCAGCCGGAGTGCCCGCTACAGTGGCGCACCCGCGCGGGTGTAGCTCAATGGCTAGAGCCCCAGCCTTCCAAGCTGGTTATGCGGGTTCGATTCCCGTCACCCGCTCCAAGACCAAAGGACAACCCACGGGCTGGTCCCAGGCCGAAACCACCGCAGCCGCTCGCGCTCCTGGGGGCCGACGGGAGCGACGTTCGCAGTCCATCCGCACACTCGCACATCAGCGGCCACGGGTACGACGCGTCGGAGCAGCATCTCAGTCAGCACCTCGCGGGTGAACCCGTCAATCCACTCTCCTCAGGCCTTGGTCGCGCCCCCGACGTGGATGCTCGCGGGCTCAGCGGCTGGTGCCAGTCCGCTCCTTGGCTCGGTAGAGGGCCACATCCGCCTCGGCCAGCAGCTCGTCGATGGAACGTGCGGTGCCGGGATCGACCGCGATACCGATGCTGGCGTGGATGTGCACGACCTCGCCAGCGACGTGGACCGGCTGAGACACCGCGTCGCCCAACCGGGCGGCCAGGGCGGCGGCGGCGGCCCGGTCGTCGTCGCCCACCACCACGACGACGAACTCGTCGCCACCCAGACGCGCCGTGAGGTGGTCGGGGCCGACCACCTCGACGAGGCGGGCAGCGACGTGGCGCAGTACCGCGTCGCCGGCGGCGTGACCCAACCGGTCGTTCACCGGCTTGAAGCCGTCGAGGTCGAGGGCCAGCACGGTGACCGGCGTACCGACTCGGTCGGCGGGCAACGCGGCGAAGAAGCCGGCACGGTTGCGCAACCCGGTGAGCTGGTCGTGGGTAGCGGCGTGGCGCAGCTCGGTGGCGTCGCGATGGAAGCGCAGCACGAGGCCCAGGGTGCGGGCGATGGTGGCCATCGGGTACGAGCGGGCTTCGATGGGCGGGCCGGCCTCGGTGGCCCACGCCGTGATGAGGGCGGGCGGATGACCCCGAGGGTCGACCACCGCACGAACGCGACACCCGGTGAAGCCTCGCGCACGAGCCTCGACCACGACGGCCGGGGGCAGGTCGTCGAGCGAGGTGACCACCACCTCGTCGCTCGCGGCGATCGCCTGGCCCCATGGTGATCCCGCCTCGGGGTCGGCGCCGGTGAGCACATCGGGCAGCGGGGCGCCGACCACCAGGTCGTCGCCATCGTCTCCATGACAGCGCAGCACGCACGGCTCGGTCGGGTTGCGCCACCAGTCGAAGGCGGGCAGCAGGGCCACGACGTCGGCGAACGGCTCGTTCGAGGTCAGGCCGTCGAGCACGCGGGCCATGACCTCGTGGTCGTACATGCGGCGACCGACGACGACGAGCAGGTCGTCGAGGACGGTGACGCCGACGTCGAGCGTCTCGAAGCCTCCATCGGCCCGGCGCAGGCGATAGGGCGCGCCGTCGCGGGGGCCCTGCATCCGGTTGAGGTTGGCGGTGGCGAGGGCGACGGCGCGCTCGACCTCGTCGGGGTGGAGGAAGTCGATGAACGAGCGGCCGACGACCTCATGGCGGGCCCAGCCGAGGATGGCGAGGCCCGAGTCGTTCACGAAGCGGACGGTGCCGGTCGCGTCGAACGCAGTGATGAGATCGGGTGAGTGGTCGACCACCCCGCGGCGCAGCCGGACGGCGAGCTCGTCGTCGACCTCGGCAAGGTTCTCCTCCACTACCTCGCTCCCCGCGGCTCGGCCTGCCACCCCGGATCGGCAGCCTAGCGGCGCCCGTCTGGGTGGGCCGGAGCGGTCGCGTAGTTCCGGGGTACTCGGCCTGACGGGCGTCGCTCACCGGTGAGAGCCCCAGCCTTCCAAGCTGGTCATGCGGGTTCGATTCCCGTCACCCGCTCCAAGACCCGAACCGTTCAGCGATCCGCGGCTTCTATCCGCGCTCGGCTGAACGGTTCGGGAAAGCGAGCGGTTCAGTGCTCACCAGCGATCGAGCCGGCACCTCCGGTGCCACTGCGGACCGTGTCGACGATCTCGAGCAGCTCGTCGAGGTCGAACGGCTTGGTCAGGTAGAAGTGCGCACCGGCCTCGTGGAACTTCTGCACCATCCTCATCGACGCGTCCGCGCTGACGATCGCCACGGGGATCTCGGCGGTGGTGAGCTCGCTCCTCAGTTCCGCCAGCACGTCCGCGCCGCACAAGTCAGGAAGGTGGACGTCAAGCAGGATGAGGTCTGGGCGGTGCTCCCGCGCCAGTTCCAATCCCAGGCGCCCCTGCATGGCCGACATGAGCTCCACCCCTGGGCGCATCTGCAGCACCCGCTCGACCAGCCGCACGTTCGCCAGGTTGTCGTCGATGTAGAGCACGAGCATGTCCTCGACGGGAGGGCCCTGCAGGCTGGGCGCCTCGCGAGGCACCGGAAGCTCCGGCTCCTCGACGGCCAACGGCAGCTCGATCCAGAACGTCGCGCCCTGGCCGAGCTCGGAGTGGACTCCCATGGAACCACGCATCTTCTCCACCAACCCCCGAGCCAGGGGCAGACCGACGCCGGTCCCCTCGATGTCCGTCTGCTCGGCTCCCAGGCGCTCGAAGGGCATGAAGATCCGGTCGAAATCCGCCGGGTCCACCCCCGGGCCGGTGTCGGTCACCGAGATGCGCAGCCGATCGCCCGCGACCTGCTCCACGCCCAGCTCGACCCGACCAGCTCGCCGGTTGTACTTCACGGCGTTCGAGAGCAGGTTCAGCAGCACCTGCATCAGACGTTGCCGATCGGCGACCACCGCCATGCCCGTCTCGAGATCCTGGGGCATCAGCAAAGTGATCTCCCGACGCATCGCGGACGGCGTGATCAGCTCCGCCGCGGCTTGGAGCACATCGGAGACGTCCACGGGCTCCAGAGAGAGATTGAGGTGGCCGCTCTCGATCCGGGCAATGTCGAGAACCTCGTTGATGAGATCCAGCAAGTGATGACCGGCGCGCAGGATCTGCTCGACGGCCTCCCGGTGCTGCTCTCCTGCCTCGAGCTCGAGGATCTGCGCGAAGCCGAGCACCGCGTTGAGGGGCGTGCGCAGCTCGTGGCTCATCCGGGAGATGAACTCGCTCTTGGCCTGGCTGGCCCGCTCGGCCGCCTGGCGCTCCACGTTGCGCAGTGCGGCGAGGCGCTCCAGCTCCTCGAGTCGTCGACGGTGCTGCTCCGCGGCCTCCGCCAGCCGGACCCGCTCGGTGATGTCCCGAGTGGTGCCGGCGATGCCCACCACCTCACCGTGCTTCCCGAGGATCGGTGACACGGTGAGCGACACGTTGATCAGCTCACCGCCCTTGCGCCGGCGGACCGTCTCGAAGTTGCGAACCGCCTGCCCCCGCCTCACGTGCGCCAAGAGGAACGTGACCTCCTCTTGCCGATCCTCGGGGGCCAGCACCGCGATGTGCTCACCCAGGATCTCCGGTCCGGAGTACCCGTAGAGCTCCTCCGCAGCCGGGTTCCACGTGGTGATCCGACCCTCGAGGTCGCTGCCGATGATCGCGTCCGGTGAGGACTCCACGATCACCGACAGCCGGTGGGCGCGATCCTCGGCTTCCTTGCGAGCCGTGATGTCGGTGGTGACGCCGACCACCGCCACCAGTTCGCCGTGGTCGTCGAGCATGGGGGTAACCCAGACCAGGGCCAGGAAAGTCGAGCCGTTCCGGCGCCGCGCACGCACCTCGCCCGACCACGACTCCCGCCGCGACACCGCCGAGGCGATCTCGTCGCCCTTGTCGGCATGGTCGGCCCACAATCCCAGACCGATCAGCGACTGTCCGAGCACCTCGACGGCCGGCCATCCGTAGAGCCGTTCCGCTGCCCGGTTCCAGAAGATGATCCTTCCCTCGGAGTCGGTCGCGACGATCGACTGCTCCACCGCGTCGAGCAACCTCGTATGGAAATCGCTGCCGACGGCTTGAAGCCCGCCCGCGCCGGCATCCGCGAGGTCGCCCGGCTCGGGACCACCGTGCTCGCTCATCGCTGTACGCACCCTGCTGCACGGCTCCGTCGCCGCAGCACCGCCATCGGGACCTCCCGCATCAGTCCCCGATCCGTTCCGCCGTCCCTTCCCCTATCGGCACCAGCCACCCGGACCTGAATCCCGGACTCCCGTGCTCGTCACTCGCGAAGACGCGCGAGGGACCCCGCCCACCGCTGCCGTGCGAGGATGGGGCGATGCGCGCCGCCGTCCTGCAGCAACCCGGGGAGCCCCTGGCCATCGTCGACCGACCCGACCCCCGACCCGGTGAGGGGGAGGTGGTGCTCCGGGTCGAGGCCTGCGGGATCTGCGGCTCCGACCTGCACCTGTCCGATGCGTACCCGATGCCCGGGCTGGTGCTCGGGCACGAGTTCTGCGGCACCGTGGCCGACGTGGGCCCCGGGGTCGACGCGCGACGAGTCGGCGACCGGGTCACTGCGCTGTCCCTCGCGCCCTGCGGCGAGTGCGCGGCCTGCGCGAGCGGTCGGGTCCGCAAGTGCCCCCGCGTGGCGATGATCGGCATCGAACGACCGGGCGCCTACGCGGAGTACGTGGTGGTCAACGCCCGGGACACCTTCGTCCTGCCGGCGGCGCTGGACCATCGTCACGGCGCACTGGTCGAACCCCTGGCGGTGGCGCTGCACACGGTGCGCCGGGCCGGGGTGCAGCCCGGCGACGATGCGTTGGTGCTCGGCGGCGGGCCGGTCGGGCTCGCCGTGACCTTGTGGTTGCGTGCCCTCGGGGCGCGGGAGGTCGCCGTGAGCGATCCGGTGGCGTCTCGCCGGGTGCTCGCCGAGCGCCTCGGGGCCACGGTGACGATCGACCCCACCGGGGCCGACGTCGGCGACGCCTTCGCCGCCGTCGCCGGGGCCCGCCCGCGGCTCGTGATCGAGTGCGTCGGGGTGCCGGGGCTGCTCCAGCACGCCACCGACGTGGCCGCGGTCGATGCCACGGTGGTGGTCGCCGGCGTGTGCATGGCACCCGACACCATCACCCCGCTGATCCCGATGACCAAGGAGCTCGACCTGCGCTTCGCCTTCTACTACGAAGCCCGCGACTACCAGACCACGATCGAGCTGATCGACCGTGGTCGCATCGACCCGCTCCCGCTGGTCACCTCGGAGGTGCCGCTCGAGCAGGCACCGCAGGCGTTCGCGGATCTGAAGCACCCCTCCGACCAGTGCAAGGTGCTGATCACCCCGTGACCGGCTCCTCCCGGGGCACCCGGCCAGGGAGCCGAGCGGCGAGCACCGCACCGAGCGCAGCCACCACCGCCGCCGACGCGAACACCAGCACCAACCCGAGCGAGCGATCCCAGCCCGCCGCGGTGGCCCACGCGATCACCGCCCCCGAGGTGCCCGTTCCCAGCGCCACCCCGAGGGTGTCAGCGAGCTGCAGCGCCGCGGTGGCCGTGCCCTCCCCGCCGCGGGGAGCGAAGCCCAGCACCGTCAACGACAGCGGCGAATAGGCGACGCCCATGGCGAAGCCGCCGAGCCCCCATAGGGGGAAGGCCACCAGGGGTGGGACCGCGGGCAGGAGCACGGTGGCGAACGCCAGGGTGACCCCGGAGAGCACGGCGAACCCCACCCGCACCAGCGAGCGGGGTCCCGAGCGATGCACCTGCCGGGCTTGGATCCACGATCCCGCCGTCCAGGACAGCGCGGCGGCCGTCAACGCCAAGCCCGCCACTCCGGGCGAGACCCCTCGGGCGGTGGCCAGGGTGAACGGGACGTAGGCGTCCGCGGCGAAGAAGGCGAAGGTGAGCAGCCCGCGCAAGCCGATCGCCGCGGGGAGACCCTCGGCGAGTTGCAGCGTCCCCGGCGGCGTGAGCCGACGGTACGCGGGAAGACCGACGGCGAGCCCACCGATCACCAGGGCCGTGACCAGCCACCACTGCTCGGCCCCCAACCCGCCGAGCACGGCCGCACCGGCACCGGCCACCAGCACGGCGTCGCGAACCGACACGGTCGCCGCCCCACCTCCGTCGGGGCTGCCGATCCGCCGCAGCGCGCCAGCCACCACGGCACCGAAGGCGAGCACCAGCGGCAACAGCCCGGCGAACACCCACCGCCACCCGATCGCCTCCCCCACGAACCCCGCCGCCGCGGGTCCGACCAGTGACGGCAGCACCCAGGCGGTCGAGAGGAGCGCGAAGAGGCGGGGACGCTGCTCGGGGGGGTAAGCCCGCCCGATGCAGACGTAGGCCACGGCCGGCAGGGCACCGGCACCCAGGCCCTGCAGGGCGCGGGCGAGCACCAGCACCAGCATCGACGGCGCGGTCGCGGCGAGCGCCAGACCGGCAGCGAAGAGCGCCGCGCCCCCGGCGAAGGGGAGAACCAGGGGCATGCGGTCCGCGGCCTGCCCGGCGACGACGATGCCCACCAGGTTGCCGAGGAAGAACGCGCTGAACACCCAACCGTAGAGGTGGAGGTCGCCGAGATCCGCTTCGACGAGGGGCAGGATGGTCGCCACCGCCAACGCCTCGAAGGCCACGATGGTGATGATCAGCACGATGCCGCTGGTCAGCACCCGCCTGCCGGGAGCGAAGAGGCCCGGTTGCCCGCCGGCCGCCATCGGCATCGCCACGGCGTCGGGCTCGTCCGATCCGTGGGGGGCGGCGCTCACACGGCGAGAGGTTAGGGAGCCCTCACCGCGCCCCACCATGCGGTTCCCGCTCACTGAGGCCGGTCGACGATGAGCCAGGACTGCTCCGGAGCCCTCCAGCGCCCCCGGCAGGATTCGAACCTGCGACCGTCGGATTAGAAGTCCGATGCTCTGTCCAGCTGAGCTACGGAGGCATGTGTGTTCCGCCTCCAACTGTAGGAGCCACTCGCGGTGACGCTCGCCATCGGCCCACCTGGCCAGAGCGGGGCGCCGCTGCCGTATGCTGGTCCCTCCCGCGGCCCAGGCGCCGTGGGTCGTGGTGGCCGTAGCTCAGCCCGGTTAGAGCGCCAGGTTGTGGCCCTGGAGGTCGGGGGTTCAAGTCCCCTCGGCCACCCCACCAGTCGTGGTCGCCCCACGTTCGTGGGGCGGCCACGCAACGGTTACAATCCTTCTCCCTTGCGCCTCTAGCTCAATTGGCAGAGCAACGGACTCTTAATCCGCAGGTTCTGGGTTCGAGTCCCAGGGGGCGTACGACACCAAAGGCCCTCGGTCGCGGAACCCTCCGGGATCGAGGGCCTTCTGCGCGCCCGCTCCACACGGCTGGCAGTCGGGTGAGCAGGTCAGGCCGGCGCGAGGTGCCGGCGGACGCCCTCGGGACCGACGATCCGGGCCAGCACCCGGCCTGCGGGGTCGGAGCGCAGCACGGTGGGTGCGCGGCGGATGCCGTACCGCTCCGCCAGCTCGGGGCGTTCGGTGGCGTCGATCTTCACCACCGCCTCGGCCGGGTACGCCCGGCGCAGGTCGCTCTCCACCGCGTCGCAGGACACGCAATAGGGAGTGGTGAAGATCACCCACGTGCCGGATGCGCCCGAGACCAGCTCGAGCGGCAGCGGAGGAAGCCCGTGCGCACCACGACGCTCGTCGACCGTGCGGCTCCTCCGGTAGGCGAGGGCAGCACCGGCGATGACCACGAGGATCAGGGCCACGACGGCGAGACGCACCGGGTCCATCACGCCACCAGCTCCACCCCGCGCCGGCGAGCGATGACGAGATAGATCTCGCAGCCGATGCAGATGCCGCTCACGGCCGCGAGCCCGGCGAGGGCCGCGACGATCAGGGCCAGCGCCCAGCCGAGCCCGGTGGCCCCGGCCGCGAACGCTGCCGTGGCCGCACCGAGGAAGACCACCCCCACGGACGCCGCGAACCGGGGCGGTCGCGGGTCCTCGAGCTCGGCGGGGGGTCGCAGTCGGGGCCGGATGACCTCCGCAAACAGGCGCAGGAACGGGCCGTAGGCGGGACCGAACGCGGCCCCCGCCAACAGCACCAGCGCCCACACCGGCACCACCCAGCGCTGGTCGAAGGCGAAGCCGGCGAGCAGCGCGAGGGCCAGGACCGCTTGGTTGAAGCGGGGGCCTCGGGGATCGATCGGTCGGGGTGCGGTACCGGCCATGACGACAGTCTAAACCCGACCGGATCAGTCGGGTATTCCGAAGCCTCCGCCCCCTTCCGCTCCTTCCTCTGGCTCGTTCTGGCCGGTCGAACGCGTGCTCCAGCAC
>NZ_DAIUCK010000071.1:15658-17576 GCF_036846205.1 Rhabdothermincola sp.
CCCCCCCCCGCCCCCCCCCCCGGCCAGTTCGGACGGAGAGCCAGCTCGGAGCGGAAACGGATGGCGGCGAGCGCGGACGGTGGCCGGTGTGCCCTCAGTAGTGTTCTCCGTCGAGCACCGCCGGAGGGAGCGCGATGGAGCTGAGGAGCACGACACAGCTCATGCCTCGTGCGGTGGCGCTCGCCGTCGTGTGCACGGCCGTCCTGGCGACCGTGCCCGGAACCTCCCCAGCGGCCCCTGCCAACTCCATGGCCGGGACCGACCCCAGCCGGGAGGGCGCAGCCCAGGTCGCACCGGAGGTGGAGGCGGCCGTCGAGGCTGGCGGCAGCACGGAGGTCATCGTCGAGTTCGAGCCGCGCGCGCCCCACGAGTCACCGGAGGCACGGACCGAGCGGATCGAGCAGATCGCCGGCGCCGCGGGGATCGACCGCATCCAACCGCTCGGGACCCGGCGCCCGCTCGCCGTCGCCTCGGTCGACCGTGCATCGCTCGACGCGCTCGAGCAGTCCGGTGAGATCGCGCGGGTCATGCCCAACCGGCGACACACCCTGGACAGCCTGACGTCGGGGACCAGCGCGGTCGGCTCACCGCTCGCGTGGTCATCCAGCATCACCGGCGCCGGCCAGCGGATCGCCATCCTCGACACCGGCGTCGACGCGACCCATCCATTCCTCTCCGGCCGTGTCCAGAAGGAAGCGTGCTTCTCCCGAGGCAGCACCCTGTCGTTGCTCAAGGGCTTGTGCTGGCCCGACGCCACCCACACCGAGGGCCCCGCCGCCGCCTACCCCTGTGCCTCGCTGGTCATGGACGATCCCGGCGCGGTCCCCGAGGCATGTGACCACGGCACCCACGTCGCGGGCATCGCCGCCGGGTCGGGTGGCCCCCCACCGGCCACCTCCGGGGTGGCGCCGGGTGCGTCGATCCTGGCGGTCCAGGTGTTCACGGCCGACTACAGCTCGACCCGGTGCGGTGGGCCGGTGCCGTGCCTGGCGACCTTCGACGCGGATCTCATCGCCGCCCTCGACTGGGTCGTCGGCGAGCAACTCGCCAGCCCGAACATCGCCGCGGTCAACATGAGCCTCGGGGGAGGCGGAACCAGCGGCGCCTGCGACACCGACCCGCTGAAGCCGGCGATCGATGCCCTGGCCGCGCTCGGGGTGACCACCGTGGGCGCCTCGGGCAACAGTGGCTCCAAGAGCCGCATCGTCAGCCCGGCGTGCATCTCCACGGTGCTCGCGGTGGGAGCGCTCGACGACCAGACGGGTACGGTCCCCGCCTGGTCCCAGTCCAGCAGCGCGCTCGACCTGCTGGCGCCCGGGGTGAACATCGTCTCGTCGCTTCCCGGCGGCTCGTACGGCACCTGGTCGGGCACCTCCATGGCTGCCCCGTTCGTGTCCGGCGCCCTGGCCCTGCTGCAGCAGGTGCGGGGACCACTCTCACCCCAAGTCGAGGAGCAGCTCCTGAAGCGCAACGGTGCCCCGGTCTCGGACGGAGGCAGGACCACCCCCATGCTCCGCATCGACTGGGCGCTGGGCGACCAACCCGGCATCGGGTCCATCGACTCGGCGATCGCCGGACCCGGTTCCATCTCGGCTGCGGGTTGGGCGCTCGACCTCGACACCCCGGCCGCGGTCCAGGTCCAGGTACGGGTGGACGGCCAGCTCCGCCAGACCGTCACCGCCGACCGCCCTCGACCCGACATCGGCTCCGCGTTCCCCGGCTACGGCAGCGGGCACGGCTGGCAGGTCCAGGTCGGCGGCCTCGCGGCGGGGCCTCGCCAGCTCTGCGTGTCCGTGCTCAACCAGACCGGCTCCGCGCTGTTCCCGGGGACGGCGGGCTCCCCCGCCCTGATCGGCTGCCGCGCCGTCACCGTCCCCGGCGGCAACCCCTTCGGCAGCCTCGACAGCGCCACCGGCGG
>NZ_DAIUCK010000072.1:0-17482 GCF_036846205.1 Rhabdothermincola sp.
GGGGCCAGCCGGTGTCGTCCGCGAGCGGGGGGCTCGGTGGCGGTTCGGGGTTCCAGGTCGCGGTCACGAGAGCAACGTACGGGGCGATCCCTAAAGGCAGGGTAAGGGCGGCGGCCGGTCGCGGCGACTCAGCCGGCGGCCGGCAGCCACAGCGCGAACGCCGCCCCCCGACCGGGCTCGGAGGCCAGGCGGACCTGCCCGCCGTGCGCCTCGGCGACCTGACGGACGATGGTGAGCCCGAGGCCGCTGTGACCCTCCTCACGCCCGGCGCGCGGGTCCCCGCGCCAGAACCGCTGGAACACCCGCTCGTGGTCCTCCGGGGCGATCCCCGGGCCCTCGTCGCTGACCGCCATCCACACCCACGGGCCTTCCCGGCCGGCGGTGACCCGCACCGTGGAACCAGGCGGGCTCACCGCCAGCGCGTTCGCCAGCAGGTTCGCCAGCGCCTGCTGGAGCGCGAGCCGGTCGCCATCCACCCACAGCCCGCCGGGAGCGGCCGAGGCGAGCCGCACCCCCCGCTCCGCGGCCAGCGCATCGAACTCACTGGCCGAGGTCGCCACCACCTCGGCGATGTCGAGCCGTTCGTGAGCGAGGGACAGGCTGCCCTGCCGGGCGTAAACCAGCAGGTCGTCCACCAGCCTGGCCATCCGCTCGGTCGAGCGCTGCACCACCTCGGCGGTCCGTCGCAGGTCCTCGGCGGTGGCATCCGGGTCCGAGAGCGTGACGTCAAGGTTGGTGCGGATCACCGCCAGCGGGTTGCGCAGCTCGTGGGAAGCCTCGTGGATGAACTGGCGCTGGCTCTCGAAGGCCTGATCGATGCGGGCCAGCATGTCGTCGAACGTGTCGGCGAGATGTTTCAGCTCGTCGTCGGGGCCATCGAGGTTGATGCGTCGGCTGAGATCGGTGGCCTGGATCTCCTCGGCCACCGCGGTGATGTCGTCGATGGGCTTGAGCACCCGGCCGGCGACGATCCAGCCGATGGCCACGCTGGAGGCGAAGAGGATCAGCAGCGTCCCGAACGAGTACTGCCGCAGCGTGGCCAGGGCCCGGGCGTTCGCCTCCCGCTCGATGTAGAGGTAGCTGTCGACCTGCTCGATCGGGAACCGGAACGCCCGCCCGTCGGCGGTGACCACCACCCCGTCGCCGACCTTGCGGGTGATGGGCTGGTCGTCCAGGGAGTGCGCCAGCCCCAGGTAGATGATCCCGACGACCAACGCCGCGATGCCGAACAGGATCGTCGAGTAGACGAGGGCGATCCGGGTCCGGATGGACCCGAGCCAGCCCGGCAAGCGCACCGCGGCACGGGCCCGGCGTGGCAGGGAGGGCGCGGTCACGGCTCCGGCAGCCGGTAGCCGCGCCCGATGACCGTCTCGATCAGCGGCGGCTCGCCGCCGGCGGAGAGCTTCTTGCGCAGCGTCCCGACCGTGACCCGCACGGTGTTGGTGAACGGGTCGGCGTGCTCGTCCCACACGTGCTCGAGCAGCGTCTCCTGGGAGAGCACCTCGCCGGGGTGAAGCATGAAGTATCGCAACAGCGAGAACTCCTTGGCGGTGAGGTCGAGCATCCGGCCGGATCGGCTGGCCAGGTGCTTGGCCTCGTCGAGCTCGAGGTCACCGACCCGGATGACCGCTGAGGTGGCGGGGGTGTCGCGCCGCAGCAGCGTGCGGACCCGAGCTGACAGCTCCGGGAACGCGAACGGCTTGACCAGGTAGTCGTCCGCGCCGAGATCCAACCCGGCGACCCGGTCCTCCAGGCTGTCGCGCGCGGTGAGCATCAGGATCCGTGGTTGCGAACTGAGGGTGGGGTCCTGGCGGATCCGCCGGCAGAGCTCCCGCCCGTCGAGGCCCGGCATGGTGATATCCAGGCAGACCAGGTCGTAGGCGTTGACGGTGACCTTGTCGAGCGCTTCGGCGCCGTCGAAGGCCACGTCCACCGCATAGCCCTCACGGCGCAACCCGCGAGCCACCGCCTCGGCCAGATCGACCTCGTCGTCCACCACGAGCACGCGCACGCCGCGACGGTACCGCCACCGCCTCCCCGACCGGTGGGCACCACCGTCGAGCCACGATCGAGCTCCGCTCCACCGATGTCAGCGAGGGACGGGTCCTTTATCTTGAGCTTCGGCCCGTCGTGCTCCACTTCCGCACGGCCACACCCGCATGAGAGGGGTTCCCCACCATGAACGATCCGACGACCGGCCCGGCCGGCCCGCCGCCTGTGGCACCAGGGGCCGCGCCACCCGGCTCCCCCACCGGAGCGGTGGAACCGGCACTGGTGGAGCAGGCCATCTTCGAGGTGAAGAAGGTGATCGTCGGCCAGGACCGGGCCATCGAGCGGCTCTTCGTCTGCCTGCTCGCCGGCGGTCACTGCCTGCTCGAGGGGGTGCCCGGCCTGGCCAAGACCCTGGCGGTGGAGACCCTCGCCACCGTGGTGGGTGGAACCTTCACCCGCCTGCAGTTCACCCCCGACCTGCTCCCCGCGGACATCGTCGGCACCCGCATCTACCGGACGTCCGACGAGCAGTTCGACATCGAGTGGGGCCCGATCTTCGCCAACTTCGTGCTCGCCGACGAGATCAACCGGGCGCCGGCGAAGGTGCAGAGCGCGCTGCTGGAGGTGATGGCCGAGCACCAGGTGTCCGTCGGCGGGGTCACCCGGGAGGTGCCCGAGCCGTTCCTGGTGCTGGCCACCCAGAACCCGATCGAATCCGAGGGCGTCTACCCGCTCCCGGAGGCCCAGCGCGACCGGTTCCTGATGAAGGTGGTGATCGGCTATCCGTCAGCAGCCGAGGAGCTCGAGATCGTGCACCGGATGGGTGTCCACCCCCCGCGAGCCAGCCAGGTGCTCACCCTCGAGCAGCTCCGAGCCCTGCAGGACGCGACGGGCGAGGTCTACGTCGACCACGGCGTGGTCGACTACGCGGTGAACCTGGTGCTGGCCACCCGCACCCCGGCCACGTTCGGCCTGCCCGAGCTGGCCGAGCTGATCTCCTACGGTGCGAGCCCCCGGGCGAGTCTCGGCCTGGTGGCCGGGGCCCGGGCCCTGGCGCTGCTGCGGGGTCGCAGCTATGCGCTGCCCCAGGACGTGTTCGACGTGGCCCCCGACGTGCTGCGCCACCGGCTGGTCCTGAGCTACGAGGCGCTGGCCCAAGGGGTCGGGGTGGAGCACATCCTGGCCCGCCTGCTGAGCACCGTCCCCGCGCCCCGGATCGCTCCCTCGCAGGAGGCGGCGCCGCCGCCGGCGTGGCCCGAGCCCGCTGCGGCCACCCAGCCGTTCCCGAGCCCACCGGGCTGGCCACAGGCCGCCTCGTGACGGCCATGTCCTCGAACCGCGAGCTGCGCGGGGTCCTGAACCGCCCGCCCAGCCTGGCCACCAGCCCCAGCGCGGAGGTGCTCCGCCGCCTGGAGCTGACCATCACCCGCCGGCTCGACGGCATCCTGCAGGGCGACTACCGGGGCCTGGTGCCGGGGCACGGCTCGGATCTGGGCGAGACCCGTGAGTACCAGCCCGGTGACGACGTGCGGCGGATGGACTGGAACGTGACCGCCCGGCTGCGCACCCCGCACATCCGCCAGACCATCGCCGACCGCGAGCTCGAGACCTGGGTGCTGACCGACCTCACCGCCAGCCTGGGGTTCGGCACCGCCGAGTGCGAGAAGCGTGACCTGGCGGTCGCCGCGGTGGCCGCGGTCGGGTTCCTCACGGCCCGGGGCGGCAACCGGGTGGGGGCGGTGACGATGGAAGCCGGTCATCTGGCCACCATCCCGGCCCGGTCGGGCCGGGTGAACCTGCAGGCGCTGCTGCACCGGGTGATCGAGGCGGCGCGGGAGGAGCGGGCCGGAACGGCCGACCTGGAGGCCGCGATCCGGCGGGTGGGGGCCACGATGCGCCGGCGGGGCCTGGCGGTGATCGTGTCGGACTTCCTCGATCGCAGCCCCTGGGAGCGGCCGCTGCGGGCGCTGGCCGCGCACCACGAGGTGCTGGCGGTGGAGGTGGTGGACCCCCGGGAGCTCGAGCTGCCCGACATCGGGGTGGTGCGCCTGGTCGACCCCGAGTCCGGCGCGCAGCTCGAGGTGCAGACCGCCAACGCCAAGCTCCGCCAGCGCTATGCGGCCCGGGCGGCCGAGCAGCGGGCGGAGATCGCCCGCCGGATCCGAGCCGCAGGTGCGGACCACCTGGTGCTGCGCACTGATCGGGACTGGCTGGTGGATCTGGTGCAGTTCGTGGCCCGCCGGCGGGAACGGATCGACGCGTTGACGAGGGTACGGCCATGACGTTCCTGGAACCGCAGCGGCTCTGGCTCCTGCTCGGTGTCGCCGCCTTGGTAGGCGGCTACGTGGCCCTGCAGTGGCGGCGCCGGGCCTACACGGTGAAGTTCACCAACCTCGACCTGCTGGCCTCGGTGGCACCGAGACGCCCGGGCTGGCGGCGGCACCTCCCCGCCGCGGGCTACCTCCTGGCGGCCGCGGCGCTGGTGCTGGCGCTGGCGCAACCCTCGCGGGAGGAGCGGGTGCCGAGGGAGCGGGCCACGATCGTCATGGCGATCGACGTGTCACTGTCGATGCAGGCCACCGACGTCGCCCCCACCCGCATCGAAGCCGCGAAGGACGCGGCGAAGGTGTTCCTCGACATCCTGCCGCCGAAGATCAACGTGGGGCTGGTGGCCTTCAACGGCAACGCGTCGCTCAAGGTGCCGCCCACCACCGATCGCGACCGGGTGAAGGCCGCGATCGACGACCTGGAGCTGGGTGAGCGCACCGCGATCGGGGAGGCGATCTTCACCAGCCTGGACGCGCTCCGCCAGGTGCCCCCCGACGACGAGGGCACGCAGCCGCCGGCGCGCATCGTGTTGATGTCGGACGGCACCACGACCGACGGCCGCCCCAACGAGATGGCCGCGGAAGCCGCCCGGCAGGCGGGCGTGCCGGTGTCGACCATCGCCTTCGGCACCGACCGGGGCACCATCACGGTCCCCGAGGAACCGCTGCCGATCCGGGTGCCGGTGGACCGGCCGGCGCTGCGGGCCATCGCGGACGCCACCGGTGGCAAGTTCTACAGCGCGGGCAGCGAGCAGCAACTCACGGAGGTGTACGAGAACATCGGGTCGTCGGTGGGCTACGTCACCGAGCCCCGGGAGATCACCACCTGGTTCGTCGCCGGGGCGCTGGTGCTGCTGGCGATCACCGGGGCCATGTCGCTGGCGTGGTTCAGCCGCCTGCCCTGACCCTGGCGCAGGCTGGCCCGGGATCACGCGCCAGCGGCCACCTTCTCCGACACCACCCGGCTCGACCCTCCCGGCTGCATGGTGACCCCGTAGAGGCAGTCGGCGGCCTCCATGGTGCGCTTCTGGTGGCTGACGATGATCAGCTGCGCCTCCCGCCGGAACTCGTCGACCAGCCCGAGGAAGCGGTGCAGGTTGATGTCGTCGAGCGCGGCTTCCACCTCGTCCATGACGTAGAAGGGTGAGGGGCGGCTGCGGAACACCGCGAACAGGAACGCCAGCGCGGTCAGGGATCGCTCGCCGCCCGAGAGGAGGGAGAGCTTCTTCACGTTCTTGCCGGACGGCTTGGCCTCCACCTCGATGCCGGTGGCGAGCAGGTTCTCCGGGTCGGTGAGCCGCAGCCGTCCCGTCCCACCGGGGAACAGGGTGGCGAAGAGCTGCTCGAAGTTGGCGGCCACGTCCGCGAACGCGGCGGCGAACACGTTGACGATCTCGCCGTCGATGGCCTTGATGATCTTGGCCAGCTCGCGGCGTGACTCCTTCACGTCATCGAGCTGGTCCTGGAGGAACTGGTGGCGTTCCTGGAGGGCCTCGTACTCCTGCAGCGCCAGCGGGTTGATCGGGCCCATGATGCGCAGCTCGCGTTCGAGCTCGCGGATCCGGGCCGCGGGGGTGACGCCCTCGGGCAGCGGCGGGCAGGCGGCCTCGATGGCCACGGCAGGCTCGGTGTCGAGGTCGCGGCGCAGCGCCTCGACCGCGGTCTCGATCCGCAAGCGGGTCTCGGCCTCGTCGATCTCGAGCCGCTGCATCCGCTCCCGCAGCTCGGCCAACCCGGTCTCGGCTTCGGCGCGCTCCCGGCGGAGCCCGTCGAGCTCGGCGGCCACGGCCCGAGCCGCTTCGCTCTGGCGGCGCCGCCGCTCGCGCAGCTCCTGCAGGACGGTCTCGATCCCGGTGCTGCGCTCGGCGACGAACGCGGCCAGCCGATCGGTGGCGAGCTGGCGGGCGTCGAGCTCGGCCCGCCGTTGCGCAGCCTGCTCGCGCTCGGCCGCCGCGCCCTGGAGGCGCTGCTCGACCTCGGCCAGACGCCGGCTGAGGAACTGCCGGCGCTCGCTGGTGGCCGCGGCCCGCACGTCCAGATCGGCGCGCAGCGCCCCCACCTCGGCGGCCCGCTCCTCCAGGCGGCTGCGGGCCTCGCCCATGCGCCGGCCGGCGTCGGCGTAGGCCTGCTCATCGGCCTCGAGCGCAGGCAGGAGCCGTTCGAGCTCGCCGATCCGGGCCCGCTCCCGGTCCAGCCGCTCGTCGAGCTCGGCCAGGTGGGCCCGCAGGGCGTCGGACTCGGTGGCGGCGTCGCGCCGGTCGGTCTCCACTCGCTGCAGGCCGTCGGCCGCGGCGCTGAGCCGGCCGTCGTTGTCGTCGAGGGACCGGGACAGCTCGGCTTCGACCCGGCGGGCCTCCTCCAGCGCGTGGCGGGCGGCGGCCAGCGCCACGGTGGCCTCCTCGACGGCCAGCGCGGCCTGCTCGGCCCGCCGCTGCGCGTCCTCCAGCGCGGCGCCGGTGGCGCCGGCTCCAGCGCTGCCGATGCGCCAGCCCGTCTCCCCGAAGCGATCACCGTCGGCGGTGACGACGATGGCCTCCGGGTGGGCGAGGGCCACATCGACCGCCTCCGCCCAACCACCGTCGACCACCACCGCGGCGCCGATCAACGTGTCGAGCAGGCGGTCGACCTCGGCCCGGGCACCGCGAACGTGGCGGCGGAGCGGCTCACCGACCGCCGGAGCTGCGCGGACCGGGCGATCGGCGCCGAGGGCCAGCACTGCCCCGGTGAGCGCTTCGCCGTGGAGGGCGTGCAGGGCCTGGCGGGCCGTGGCCGGGCTGTCGACCACCACCGCGGCGAGCGCGTCGCCGGCGGCCGCTTCGAAGGCCGCCTCCCAACCGGGGTCGATCTCCACCACGTCGAGAAGGGTGCCGATCACGCCGTCGATACCGGCCAGACGCTCGGCACCGGCCTTGGAGCGGGCTTCATCGAGGGCGAGGGCCAGCGCCTCGGCTCGGGCCTGCCAGGCGTGCAGCTCACTCTCGGCGTCTCGCCGGGCGTCCTCGGCGGCCGCGACGCTCGCTTCACGCTCGACGCGGGCCCGCTCGGCCGCATCGAGCGACTCGACCAGCGGCAACTCGGCCTGCTCGGCGCCGGCCAGCTCAGCCCGCAGCCGTTCGGCCTCGGCCCCGAGGCGCTCCTGTTTGTCGTCGAGGGCGGCGAGCCGGGCCTGGACCCGGGCGTGGTCGGCCTCGGCCCGCTCGACCGCGGCGCGCAGGGCCGCCAGCTCGCCGCGCACCTCGGCCGCCTGCCCGCTCGGGGCGGGCACCCCGTCTCCCCACTCCTGCTCGAACGCGGCCCGCTCGGCCGCGAGCGCGGCCTCGGCCTCGGCCAGCGCCGCCAGTTGCGGCGCGGTGGCCGCGGCTTCGCGCTCCACCTGCTCGAGCTCGGCCCGGAGGCGGGCCGACTCGGCCTCGAGGGTGGCGATCACCCCTTGGTCGATCGACGCGTTGCGTTCCCGATCGAGGTTTCGCCGGCGTTCGGCCAGCAGCGTGCCCAGGCCCCGGGCGCGCTCGTAGAGGGACTCGAACTGGGCGAGCGAGTCGCCGAGGTCGTCGCCGCCCATGGCCGACAGCCGGGCTTCGGTGGCCAGCACCTCGGTGTCGAGGGCGGCGAGGCGGGACTTGAGGTCGCGCTCGGTGGCGGCGAGCTGGCTGCGCTGGGCGGCGGTGGCCTCCAGGCGCTTCTTGAGCGAGTCGAGCTCCCGGCCGGCGGTGAAGATACGCAGGGCGGTGAGCTCGGCCACCACGTCGCCGTGCTTGCGGGCGGCCTCGGCCTGCCGTTCGAGCGGCCGGAGCTGGCGCCGGACCTCACGCAGCAGATCCTGGAGGCGCAGCAGGTTGCCCTCGGTGGCGGCGAGCCGACGCTCGGACTTCTCCTTGCGCTTGCGGTACTTGAGGACCCCCGCGGCCTCCTCGATGATGAGGCGCCGATCCTCGGGGCGGGCGTTGAGCACCGCGTCGATCTGGCCCTGGCCGATGATAACGTGCTGCTGGCGGCCCACCCCGCTGTCGGAGAGCAGCTCCTGGATGTCGAGCAGCCGGCAGGGCACGCCGTTGAGGGCGTACTCGCTGTCTCCCGAGCGGAACAGCGTGCGGGTGATGGTGACCTCGCTGAACTCGATCGGCAGGATCCCCGAGCTGTTGTCGATGGTGAGGGACACCTCGGCCCGACCGAGCGCGGCCCGCTTGGCGGTACCGGCGAAGATGACGTCGTCCATCTTCTGCGAGCGCACGGCACTCGGGGCCTGCGCGCCCAGCACCCAGGCGATGGCGTCGACCACGTTGGACTTGCCACTGCCGTTGGGGCCGACGACCACGGTGACGCCGGGCTCGAGCTCGAGCGTGGTCGATTCGGCGAAGGACTTGAACCCCTTCAACGTCAGGGATCTCAGGTACACGGCGACTCCGGTGCTGTCCGTCCGGCCGGGCCCCGACGGGCCCGACCTCCCCAAAACGCGACCCTACCGGGTGGCCTCCCGCCGGCTGTTCATCCCCCGGCCGGCTGTTCATCCCCCGACCCGCTCGGGGCGGTGCCCGGGCGTCCTCCCTACGGGGGCTCGGCGAACCAGCTGCCGTCGGCGGCCCGCCTGGCCTGCCAGCCGTGCTCGTGGAGCAGGGCGTGGTGGGCCCAACACACCGCGGCGCCGTTCTCGATGTCGGTGGGCCCACCGTGGTGGTAGGCGCGGAGGTGGTGGATGTCGCAGTCGGTGGCTGGCACCGAGCAACCCGTCACGATGCAGCGGCGGTCGCGAGCCATGATGGCGGCTCGCTGCGCAGGGCTGAACAGGCGCCGGCCCCGCCCGTAGCGCAACACCTCACCCGATCGGCTGAAGACCAGAGCCCGCCAGAGGCTGTCGCATGCGTAGCGCTCGGCCGTCACCCGCGGGACGGGCACACCCGCCGATGTCTCGCAGCGCCCCCGCGGCTCGAACCCACCGCGGATGGTCTCGGAGTCGACCAGGATCGTGAAGGCCCGGTCAGGGCTGGGACGCCTCCCCGATCGATGGTTGCTCGCTCCCCGATCGACCAGCTGACACAAGGCGTCGAATCGGCGCTGGCTGCGGGACCGCCGGCACAGCGCCTCGGGCGGATCGAGCGGGGCATGGTCGTCGAGCCGATGGACCAGCGCGGCGATGTCGGCGGACAGGCCGCGCGCGTGCAGCTCACCCATCGACCCGTGGTAGCTGACCCACACACCGCGTTGGTCGTGGATCGCGCTCGGCTCGCCCCGACCCAGCTGGTCATCGGCATAGGACGCCCAGCGGGTGGCCACCACGCCGAGCTCGTCCACGGGTAAGCGGAGCGCGAGATCGCAGAGCAGGTCACGGTCGCGCTCGAAGACCGCCCGGCGCGCACCGATGACGACCCGGGCCAGCACCCGCACGTGATCGGCGGTCACCTCGCCGGCAGCGAGCAGCTTGGCCAGCCGCTCGCACCAGCACAACAGGCGCGCGGCCCTCACCGTGGCCCGGCCGTCGCGCTCCGTCAGCGAACAACGAGCTGCAAGCCACGACACCGGCGACCCGCCCCCGTCGGCTTTCCAGGTGTGGCGCTCGAGCGCCGACGCGGCGTGCAAGAGCAACGCCGCGTCGGCCCGCTCCCGCGCCTGGGCCACCAGCTCCAGTGCCGAGATGAGCCCAGGCTCCGAGAGCTCCCCAGGGTTGCTCGCCGCGACCTCCCGGGACGCACCCACCATCGTATCGAACATATGTTCGATACGAGGTTCCTACCCCTCCCCCGGTCAAGCGACGGCGTTGCGCAGGGGCAAACGGCCCGACACCCAGGGTTCTCCCGCGAGTGACCGGGCGGTTCCCAAGTGCTCGCGAAACCTTTCGGGTGAGATCGCCCCTCGTGCACCCCGACGTCAGCTCGACGTCGACTCGCCTTCCTACCGTCCCTCCGTCCGATACCGGATACACGACGGAGGAGCGCAGATGGGATTGCGGAGATGGAGGAGATGGAGACGAGCCGCGGCAGTCGTCGGCGGGGCCGGGCTGACGATGCTGAGCACGCTGCCGGCTTCCGCGGCGACGGCGATCGGTCCGAGCACGACGACCGCGCCGTACGTGCTGCCCGACGCGACGGGCGTGGACATCCACTCCCTGCTGACCGTGTCGGACACCGGCGCGGCCACCAACGGCTACGAGATGGTGGGAATCCCTGACGGCCTCGGGGCCTACCGGTCCGGCAGGAACGTGCGGGTGCTGATGAACCACGAGTTGGGCGCCAGCTCGGGCGCGGTCCGCAAGCATGGGCAGCGGGGCGCATTCGTCTCCGACCTCACCCTGCGGACGACCACCGGCGAGGTGACCAAGGGCGAAGACCTGATCGACCCCGGCGTGCGCTACTACGACTACCTCACCGACACCTACGCAAAGTCCCCGAACGGCTCGGGACTCAACGTGACGACCGGACGGGCATTCCCCGCGTACAACGCGGCCTTCGCCCGGTTCTGCTCGGGCACGCTGGCCGAAAAGGGACGCCTGTACAACCCGGTGACGGGCAACGGGTACCGCAACGCCATCTGGATGGCGAACGAGGAGTCCGGCGACGAGGGCCGGGTGTTCGGGGTGACCACCGCGGGGAAGGCCTACCAGCTCCCCCGGCTGGGGCTCGCCTCCTGGGAGAACATGGTGCCCGCTCCGAACGAGACCGACACCACCACGGTGATGGGCCTCGAGGACGGGCCGTCCACCGGGAGCCAGCTGTGGATCTACACCGGCACCAAGACTTCGAGCGGGAGCCCGATGGACCGAGCCGGCCTCACGAACGGCACGAACCACGTGCTGCAGGTGGGTGGCGGCCCCCTGAGCGACGCGGGACTTCGGGCGATGATCGCCGCCGATCCCGACGGCAAGGTGGACTGGACCCTCAGTGAGGTGGACTGGCGCCAGAGCGGTGCAGCCCAGAACGCCGAGGCGCTCGCCGAAGGCGTGAACTTCAACCGGGTGGAGGACGGTGAGTTCGACCCGCACGACAAGAACGTCTTCTACTTCGTCACCACCCAAGGCGGCGTGGGCGCGACCTCGGGCATTGCCGGTCGTGACGGTGGTGGCCTGTGGCGCCTCACGTTCAACGACGTGGAGAACCCGGCCGCGGGCGGCACGATCGAACTGCTGCTCGACGGCTCGGAGGCGATCCAGCTCAACAAGCCGGACAACCTGACCATCGACCGGGACAACGGGATCATCCTCATCCAGGAGGACCCGGGCAACAACAACCACCGGGCCCGGATCGTGGCCTACCGCATCGCGGATGGTGCGACGGCCTCATTGGCCTCGTTCGATGCGGCCCTGTTCGCGCCGGGCGCGCCGGGGCTGCTCACCCTCGACGAGGAGTCCAGCGGGATCATCGACGTGACCGACCTCGGGTTCGCGGCACCGAAGGGGTTGCTGCCCGGTAGCTACCCGAACGGCGGGGTGTTCCTCTTCGATGCCCAGGTCCACACGGCATCCGGTCTCGACAACGCTGCCATGCAGGTGGAGCGTGGGCAGCTGCTGATCATGGCGGTGGCGGACTGGGACACGATTCTCGGCCCGGTGACGCCGATCGTGCCGTGACCATGCCCGACCGGTGCAGCTCCCGCACCACGACGAGGGAGGCCCCGCCGAAGGCGGGGCCTCCTCCCGTTCGAGCGCGCGCTCGGCGGGGTGGTCCAGCCTGGGCGGTGGCCGTCTCGGTACTGGCGGTGTTCCTAGCGATGCTGGCGGCGTGCTCGAGTGGATCCCGCGAAGAGGAGCCGACTACCGAAGCCGGCGGGGTGCCGGCGCCCACCACTCGCGGCCCGGTGGACGAGGGACTCCCGACGGCTCCCGCGGCCGGCAACATGGGAACCGCAACGGACGACGAGGTGACCTCGAGCGGTCCGATCACGAGTGGATCGATCCCGGCCCCCACCCAGGCGGTCGGCCCGCTCCGCGACGCTTACACGGCGAGCTTCGAGGCCACCTGCCGGTCGATCTGGTCGATCGCCCCCGCTGGCGAACTGGTGGATCCGGACGATCCGGGCACCCCGCTCACCGTGGAGGACTGCCTCGCGGATCTCGACCCCGGCCAGGGCGAGAACTTCGCCGATCCGCTCATCGCATCAGCCGGCGGGCGGGCAGATGCAGCCGACGTGGCCGCGTCGCTGTCGTCAGTGCGGAGGCTGTGCGTGCCGGGGGGCGGCCCCTGCTGGTCGCCGTGAGCGGAGTAGCCGAGCCGAACACGCCTCGGCTCGAGTCGCGCCCCGATTGGTCGGTCAGTCGGGGTAGCAGGCGCAGGACCCGCCACAGGGGCCCTGAGGGGCCGCCGGCGGGCTGGCGGTGGCGCTGGCGCTGAACACCGACAGCAGGCGCCTGGCGCCGGGGTGACCCGACGGGCAGGTCGCCACCTCCGCCGACTCGCTCATCGGGCGGCGCTGCTCACTCGTCGCACACCAGGCAGCGGTACTCGTAGCGAGGCATGCGATCAGCGTACCGAAGGCGCGACCGGTGTCCCCGGTGGAGCCGGCCGGTCGACCGCTCAGCCGAGGGTGATCAGCGCAGGGAGGCGATCACCGCGTCGGCGAGCTCGGTGAGCTGCTGGTCGGTGGGTTGCTGGTCGGTCAGGTTGAGCGCAACCACCACGGTGCGGTCCCCGGTGCGGACGAACAGCGATCTCCCGCTGGTGCCGCCCCCGGCAGCGTCGTTGAACCCGTCAGCGACGAACGCCTGATCGCCGAGGTCGGTCACCGTCGTGGTGGTCACGGCGGCGTACGCGCCGACGAGCTGGTCGTAGTAGCCGCTGCCGGCGATGGTGACCGCGATCTCGCCGCCATCCGCAGCCTCCCACCGACAGGAACTGCCACCAGCGAAGCCCGGGATCGGCCCGTCGATGACCGGCACGGCGCCGAGCACCGCGGTCACGAGGTCCTCGCTGAGCGTCTGACAGATCGCCATGCCGGTGGTCGTGCCTCCGCTGAGATCACAACCTGCCAACAGGGCCTGGAACGCCGCCGCCACCTGAGCGGTCTCGAGCCGGGCGAAGGCCTGGTCGAGCTCGGCGGCGAACCCTCGGGCGGCGCCCTCCAGTGTGGTCTGGTCGAGAGCCGCGGGAAGACGCCCGGAGCTGAGGTCCATGGGGACGAGGGCATCGATCTCGCTGTCGCTGAGGCCGGCCTGACGTAGCCGATCGACCCCTTGTGCGAGCGTGGATGCGATCTCGGCGAATGCCGCCGACGGGGCTCCGGTGGTGGCCGTCGCGGCTGCGGCGAAGACCCGCTGGAGGCTCGGTGACGCCATGAGCACGAGGACGTCCTGGCCGGCACCGGCGCCCACCGTCACCGGTGTGGTCAACGCCGGGGTGGTGTTCAGATCGCTGAACGCGCCGGTCAGGCCGAGCGCGACCATCGCGGGTCCCGCGTCGCTGATGGCGCTGCAGAAGGCCGCTCGGACCTGATCGTCGGGCTGAGCCATTGTCGTCGCTGGCGCGGGCTGCGTGCTGGGGGTCGACGAGCCCCCCGACGATTCTCGACCGCAGGCGGTGGACGCCAGCACCAGCACGGATGCCAACGCCACCGCGACGATCGGTCCCCTCCTCTGCCGCCGCATCATCTGCCACCGTGCCATCTGCCACCGTGTCATCTCAGAGACCTCCGGAGTCCGTGTTCGATGATGGTGCGCCACGGCGCTGGTCATAGCGCACCGAGCCTCTCCAGCAGCAGTTCGCGCAGGACCGTCGCCCCGGAGTGCTGGACGTCGCGGGTTGCGGTCACCAAGGCGACCGGGCGATCGGCGGCGATGGCGACCAGGTGATCGACCACGTCCGACGCAGGGGCTCGGTCCAACTCGTCGCGGTAGCGCTGCCGGAACTCAGGGAACTTGGCGGGGTCGTGGCCGTACCACCGTCGAAGGTCGCTGGTGGGGGCGAGGTCGGTCGACCACTCGTCGAGCGCCGCGGCGTCCTTGCTGACACCACGGGGCCAGAGGCGGTCGACCAGGATCCGGTAGGCACCGGGCTCATGGGTGCCGTCGTAGGCCCGCACGACCGTCACCTGAGGTGTGCGAGCAGGCCTGGCGGTCCGGTGGGGATCACGTCGCGGCATCGGAACCACCCCACGATTCGAAGCTCGGCCCACCGTAACCGAGGTTGGCAGTGATCCGTCAGCGGCGCTCGTGAGAGCGCGCACCACAGGCGCGGCGCGCGAGCCGATTGCCAGGACCAGTCGGTACGGTGATGCGGGGCCGGCCGCCCGATGGGTTCGGACGGCTCGATGGGTGAGGTGCCACCCGATGGGTAGGGGGAGTCGGGTGGGGCCGGGCCCGGATCCCGCGGTCGTTGGAATGGTCTCGAAGGAGGTCTGACGATGGTCGCCTTGGCTGGCACGTTCGACATCCTCCAGGTCGACGAGGTGCTCACCTTGCTGGCCGATCACCGCTGTACCGGCCGGCTGCGAGTGCGAACCGGCGCGCACCACCTCTTGATCACACTCGACGGGGGGTTGGTCGTGGGTGCCACCTCGAGCAACGGCGCCGCCAGTGACGGGACCTGGCAGCGACTGGTGGAGGAGGTCTGCTGCGAGGCGCTGCGTACCCGGCGGGGAACCTTCGAGGTGTCGGTCGAGCGCGAGGTGAGGGCTGCGGCTGGCACGCCTCTGGCCGTGAGCGAGGTCCTGGCCGGAGCGCGGCGCCGGGCGGAGGCCTGGGAGCGGATCGAGCGGGTGATCCCCTCTGTCGAGGTGGTGCCACGGCTTGCCGAGCGGGTACGGCCGGATCCGCTGATCGTAGAACCGGATCGATGGAAACTGATCGTCGCCATCGATGGGCGTCACCCGATCGCCTCGATCGCCCGGAGGCTCCGCATGGATCCTCTGCGCTTCTGCGAACTGCTCCTGCCACTAGTGGAGCGGGGTGCGGTGTTGCTCGACGAACCCCCGAAGCACGTGCAGACGAACGGAGCAGCACGAACGCCTCGCCCCAAGCCGTCGCGCTCGGGCTCGCAACGTTCGAATGTCCGCCTCCTCCCCCCGGCTGGGTTGCCCGCGGATGGGGCGGGGCCGGACGCCGGCGGGGAGCGACGCAGGGAGCCCGCGCCCGATACCGCACTGGAGCCGCCATCGGCTGAGGGAGGGGCGCCCGCGGTGGCACCGCCCGATGAAGCTGAGCTCGTGGCCGCTGCTGAACCGGCGTGAGCAGCGGACCTCGGGGCTCGCGTGACGCTGCGGCGGCGAAGCGAGAATGGTGCCGTGCGCAGAACCGGGGCACGCCGACTCAGGCTGAGGGTGTCGATAGCTGCTGGAGCGCTGCTCACCATCGGGGGCGATGCTCGGGCCAGTTCTGATCGCAAACGGGACTGCCGCGCGTGGAGGTGACATCTGAGCTGTGGCGCTGGGAGGCGCCGCTGAGAGGATGTTCACCATGCCGAAGCCGTATCCGAAGGAGTTCCGCGAAGATGTTGTCCGGGTCGCTCGTAGCCGTGAGCCCGGTGTGCGGCTCAAGGACGGCGCCGCCGATTTCGGGGTCAGCGAGTCGTGCGGGCGCAACTGGTTGGCCCGTGCTGACCGTGACGACGGCATCAAGCCGGGGCCGACGAGCGCCGAGCTGGTCGAGCTGCGGGAGCTGAAGAAGTGCAACCGGCTCCTCGAGCAGGAGAACGAGGTGCTGCGCCGGGCCGCGGCCTATCTGTCCCAGGCGAACCTGCCGGGAAAATGATGTTCCCGCTCGTGCGTGAGTTGGCCGTCGACGGGATCCCCGTCGCGGTGACGTGCCGGGTCCTCAAGCTGTGTCGCCAGCAGTACTACCGGTGGCTCAAAGAACCGGTCACCGACGCCCAGCTCGAGGAGGCCTACCTCGCGAACGCGATCTTCGACGCGCATCGCGATGATCCCGAGTTCGGGTATCGGTTCCTCGCCGATGAGGTCCGTCTCGGCGACCACCCCGACGTATCGGACCGGGTGGTGTGGCGGATCTGTCGGGACAACCGCTGGTGGTCCCGGTTCGGCAAACCCAAACGGCACAAGGGGTCCAAGCCCGGTACGCCGTCCCACGATGACCTGGTGCGCCGGAACTTCACCGCCGATGCCCCGAACCAGATCTGGGTCTCGGACATCACCGAGCACTGGACCGACGAAGGCAAGCTGTACTGCTGCGCGATCAAGGACTTGTTCTCCAACCGGATCGTCGGTTGGGCCATCGATTCCCGCATGAAGGCCCGCCTCGTGGTCGCCGCGATCGAGATGGCCATCACCCGGCGAGGCGGCAACGTCGCGGGCTGCATCCTGCACTCGGACCGAGGCAGCCAATGTCGCTCTCGGAAGGTCCACCGGGCCTTGGCCCGCCACGGGCTGGTCGGCTCGATGGGCCAGGTCGGCTCCGCCGGCGACAACGCAGCGATGGAATCGTTCTTCGCGCTCCTCCAAAAGAACGTGCTCGACCGCCGTCCCCGTTGGGCCACCCGCAACGAGCTCCGCATCGAGATCGTGACCTGGATCGAACGCACCTACCACCACCGGCGCCGCCAGGCCGCCCTCGGCCGGTTGACCCCAATCGAGTACGAGATCACCATGACCCCAAAGACGGCAACCGCCGCCTGACCCAACCTGTCACCTCCACGCGCGGCAGTCCCAGGGATCAGGTGGTGAGGATGCGTGACCGCTCAACGAAGGGCGAGGCGCTCGCCTCGCCAGGACGCGGCGTCTGACGTTGCGTGACGCAGCTGAGAGGCGTCGCTCAACGAAGGGCGAGGCGCTCGCCTCGCCAGGACCCGGGAGTTTCCTGCGGATCGACATGCGCACCCGAGAGCGCTCAACGAAGGGCGAGGCGCTCGCCTCGCCAGGACCATTGGCTCTGGGATGAGCTGGGCGATGTGCTCATGTGTTCGCTCAACGAAGGGCGAGGCGCTCGCCTCGCCAGGACACACCGGCCGTCAGCGTCGGTCTGGAGTCTCGGATCCGCTCAACGAAGGGCGAGGCGCTCGCCTCGCCAGGACCGGGGAAGGGTTGGATGACGAGCGTCTCGCGGCGCTCGCTCAACGAAGGGCGAGGCGCTCGCCTCGCCAGGACGCGGAAAGGACGATCACCCCGGGTGACAGGAGCGTGAACCGCTCAACGAAGGGCGAGGCGCTCGCCTCGCCAGGACACGTCTGGGCGGCGACCAGGCCGGACTCGGCGGCGGCCGCTCAACGAAGGGCGAGGCGCTCGCCTCGCCC